>JBDHVF010000717.1:0-4616 GCA_039809605.1 Polyangiales bacterium
TCCTGCGCGCCGCGCCCGGCGAGCGGCCCGCGTCGCTCGTGCAGCGCGGCGGCGTCGTGGGCTACAACCTCCCGCCGCTGCACGCGTCGGTGGTGCCGCTCGCGCCGGGCGACACGCTGGTGCTCGCCACCGACGGCCTGCGCCACGAGTTCCTCGACCGCCTCGACCCGCGCGCCCCGCCGCAGGTGGCCGCCGACCTCGCGCTCGCCCACTCGGCGCGCGGCACCGACGACGCGCTCGTGCTCGTGGCGCGCTACGTGGGGGCGCCATGATCGCGCCCGACGACCACCTCTCGGGCGACTACCTCGACGTGCTCCAGGGCTACCTCAAGGGCGCGGGCGAGACGGCCCTCAACGACGCGTACGAGTTCGGCCGCCAGGCCATCGACGGGGGCCTCGGGCCCATGGACATCGCCGCCATTCACCACGAGGCCCTCGCGGCGGTGCTGCGCGGCATGTCGACGCCCGAGGAGGGCGCCCGCGCGGCGCGCGACGCGGCCCTGGTCGAGGCCGAGAGCCTCTCGGTGTTCGAGATGGCGCTGCGGGGCTACCGCGAGGTCAACGGCGAGCTCACGCGCGCCAACGCGCAGCTCCGGCAGCTCGCGGGCGAGCAGCGGGCGGCGGCGACGGCCGAGCGCGAGGCGCGCGTCGCGGTGCAGCAGGCCCACCAGGAGCTCAAGCGCACCCAGGGGCAGCTCGTGCAGTCGGCCAAGCTCGCCGCGCTCGGCGAGATCGTCGCGGGCGTCGCCCACGAGATCAACAACCCCCTGGCGTTCGTGGTCAACAACATGGCCGTGCTGCGGCGCGACGCGCGGTCGCTCTGCGACATCCTGCGGCTCTACCAGGCCGAGGACGCCGCGCTCGCCGAGCGCAGCCCCGAGGCCTACGCGCGCATCCGCGCGCTCGCCGACGAGGTCGACCTCGGGTACATCCTCGCGAACCTCGACGAGCTCGTGGGCCGCTCGCGCGACGGCCTGCAGCGCATCCACCAGATCGTGCAGGACCTCCGCGCCTTCGCGCGCGTCGAGGAGAGCGCCCGCCACGAGGTGGCCGACCTCGTCGCGGGCATCGAGTCGACGCTCAACATCCTCCGCGGGCAGGCGCGCGACCGCGGCGTCGAGCTCGTGACCGACCTCGCCCCGCTGCCGCCGCTCGTGTGCTCGCCGGGCAAGATCAACCAGGTGCTGCTCAACCTCGTCGCCAACGCGCTCGACGCGTGCGACGAGGGCGGCCGCGTGACCGTGCGCACCCGCGCGACGGCCGACGAGGCGCAGATCCACGTCGAAGACACGGGCCACGGCATCGACCCCTCGATCCGCGACCGGATCTTCGACCCGTTCTTCACCACCAAGCCCCAGGGCCAGGGCACGGGCCTCGGGCTCTCGATCAGCCACGGCATCGTGGCCGAGCACCAGGGGCGCATCGAGGTCGAGTCTCCGCCGGGCGGCGGCGCGCGCTTCATCGTGCACCTGCCCCTGCGCCCCGCGCCCAGGCCGCGAAAGACCACCGGCACGCATGCCTCGCGCTAGCGCCGGGGTCGAACGGATCGGGTACGCCGCGCTCGTGCCGGAGTTCGGCGTCGCTCCATGGGCTCGGCTTCACCGCCCCACTCCGGGCAACATCGTGCGGCCGCCCCGCTTCGCGGGGCTACGCGTTGCTCGAGAGGTGCCGTCGCCGAACCGTGGTGCTCGGCAGCGCACGCAGACCGCGCCCTGCACTCGTCACGACGACATCCGCGTGCAGCCCCGCGAAGCGGGGCGGCCGCACGATGTTGCCCGGAGTGAGGCGGTGAAACCGAGCCCATGGAGCGACGCCGAACTCCGGCACGAGCACCGCGTACCAGACGCGTCGGGCCATCGCGCTAGCCTCCTCGCCGCGGCGCTCCTCGCCGCGTGCTCCGAGCGCGCGACGCCGCCCGTCGCCGCCGACGCGGCCGCCGACGTCACCGACGCGGCCGACGTCACCGACGTCACCGACGTCACCGACGTGGCCGACGCGTGCGCGTGCGGCGCGGGGCGGGCGTGCCGCGACGGCGGGTGCGACCCCGCGTGGGTGGGCGTGTCGTCGTCGGGCGCGCCCACGCAGCGGAGCCATTTCGCGATGGTGTGGACGGGCCGCGAGGTGCTCGTCTGGGGCGGCCGCAACAACGACGCTCCGCTCGGCGACGGCGCGCGCTACGACCTCGACGCGCGGCGCTGGCGCCCGATGTCGTCGTCGGGCGCCCCCGCGGCGCGCGCGGAGATGGCCTTCGCGTGGACGGGCCGCGAGCTCGTGGTGTGGGGCGGCCTCGCGGGCGACGGGCCCCTCGGCGACGGCGCGCGCTACGACCCCGAGGGTGATCGTTGGAGGCCGCTCTCCTCCGCGGGCGCCCCCGCGGCGCGGTCGGCGATGGCCTCGGCGTGGACGGGCCGCGAGCTCGTGGTGTGGGGCGGCCTCGGCGCCGACGGCTCGCTCGGCGACGGCGCGCGCTACGACCCCGAGGGTGATCGTTGGAGGCCGCTCTCCTCCGCGGGCGCCCCGACGGCGCGCAGGGCCGTCGCGGTCGCGTGGACGGGCGCCGAGGTCGTGCTCTTCGGCGGCGTGGGCGACGACGGCTGGCAGGGCGACGGCGCGCGCTACGACCCCGAGGGAGACCGCTGGCGCGCGCTCGCCGCGACGGGGGCGCCGCACGCGCGCGCGGGCGCCATGGCCGTGTGGACGGGGCGCGAGGTCTTCGTGTGGGGAGGCTTCGACGACCTCGGCGCGCTGCTCGGCGACGGCGCGCGCTACGACCCCGAGGGAGACCGCTGGCGCGCGGTGTCGACGTCGGGCGCCCCCGCGCCGCGCAGCGACGTGACGGGCGTGTGGACGGGCCGCGAGGTGATCTTCTGGGGCGGCGCGAGCGTCGACATGCCGGGGCCGTTCCCGCGGCCGGTGCCGCTCGACACGGGCGGGCGGTACGCGCCCGAGGGCGACCGCTGGGGCGCGCTCGAGGAGCTCGGCGCGCCGTCGCCGCGCTACGCGCACGGGGCGGTGTGGACGGGCGCCGAGCTCGTGGTGTGGGGCGGCGACGGCACGCTCGGCGCGGTGTCGAGCGGCGCGCGGCTCAGGCCGTAGGGTGAGGGCTCACCGGCACGCGTCGTCGCCGCGGGGGAAGCACGAGAAGTACGTGCGGAGCGTCTGCACGCAGAGGTGCGCGCCGGTGGAGTACGTGGGCAGGCCCGTGTCGTAGGTGTCTCCGCCCGAGAGGCCCACGACGTAGCCCGCGGGGTAGACGCGCCCCACGTCGGTGGCCCACTGGTGCTGCGGGCGCAGGTGCAGGAAGCGGAAGCGCGCCCCCGTGGCGAGGTCGGTGAACTCGGGCATGTACCCCCAGCCGTACACGCCCGTGCGCTCGAGGCGCGAGGTGTGACGGAGCTGCACCCGCGTGTTCGCGCGCACGCCGAGGTCGGTGTCGTGCCAGCCCGACGAGATGTGCTCGTAGGTGATGTACGAGTTCCACCACTGGAGCTCGCCGCACACGGGGCGGTCGGGCGCCTGGCAGTGCGCGCCGTCGCAGCTCCACCCGCCGGGGCAGCCCCCGCACGAGCCGCCGCAGCCGTCGCCGCCGCAGTTGTGGTCGCCGCACTGCGGGATGCACCGCACGGTGAGGTCCATCGCGGGCGACGGCTCGTCGACGAGGCCCGACGGCCCCGTGATGCCCCAGCGGTACGCGTAGCGACCGGGGGCGCCCGGCGCGCGCACGCGGAAGGGCACGTCGAGCATGAAGCCCACGCCCACGGGCAGCGGCAGGTCGACGGGCCCCGCGCCCCAGGGCCTCGCCGCGCCGGGCAGGGCCGTGTCGAGGTGGTAGCGCTCGTCCCACGGGGCCGCGCCGCAGTTGGCGAAGGTGGCGCGCACGTCGACCTGCTGGTTCGGGTCGAGCGTCGCGGGCGGCGCGCTCTGTCGCACGAAGCGCGCGGGGTGCTGCGAGCCCGAGCAGTCGGCGGGCTCGAGCGCCGTGGGGCGAAGCGCGGGCGAGGGCTCTCCCACGGGCGCGCCGTTCTGCGAGACCTGCCACGCGTAGCGGTAGCGGCCGGGGCGCGACGGGGCCACGAGGTCGAGGTCGAAGGTCACCTCCGAGCCCGGCGGCACGTCGCTCGGCAGCTCGACGCGCGCGTCGCCCCACGTGTCCGCGGGGTCGGCGAGCGAAGAGAGCGACCAGCCCTCGGCGCGCGTGAGGGCCGTGGTGTTGCAGTTGGCGAAGGTGACGCTGGCGCGCACGCGGGCGCCCACGGCCACGAAGTCGGGCGGCGGCTGCTGCGCGCGGAAGCGCACGCGCGGCCCCGGCAGCGCGCAGTCGGCGGGCGCGAGCACCTGCACCACCTGCTCGGGGGTGTGCTCCTGGTAGGTCTCGACGCGCTCGCGCGAGATGGCCCAGCGCGCGGGGTAGCGCCCCGTGGCGAGCGGCGCCTGGAGCTCGAAGTTCAGCGTCACCTCGGCCCCGCGCGGCACGTCGACGGGCAGGGCCACGCCGCGCACGCCCCACGCGTTGCCCTCCTCGGGGTCGATGGGCACGAGCGAGAAGCCCTCGCGGGTCCAGTCGACGCCGCTGCAATTGGTGAAGGTCACGCTCATCGGCAGGCGCGCCGACGGAGG
>JBDHVF010000718.1:0-4602 GCA_039809605.1 Polyangiales bacterium
AGGTTCCGCGCAGCGCGTCGGCCACGCGTCGCGAGGCGCGGTCGATCTCGATCGAGCCCTCGGGCGTCACCCACGAGACGCCCAGCGTGCGCTGGCCGGTGTACGCGGGCCTCTTCGCGCACGCGGCGTCGAAGCACGCGCGGTCGCCGCCCACGACCACGGCGTCGAGCACGTCGGCGCCGCGCGCGGCCCACAGGTCGGCCACGGCGTCTTCGAACGCGCGCGGGTCGAGCGAGGGCGCGTGAAAGACCACCGCCGCGTGGGTGGCGTCGAACCACACGTCGATCACGGGCCCGTGCGCCGACCGCGTGAAGCCGCCCGCGTCGAGCAGCGAGAGCACGGCGGCCTGATACGCGGGGTCTTCGTGCAGGGGCGCGTCCATGACCGCGCGTACCCTACCTCATGGCGGCGGGGACATCTCGCGCGGCGGCGGGTCGTCGGGCGTGGTGTCGGTGGCCGAGGGGGCGCGGGCGGGCGAGGCCGTGGCGGTGGCCCCCGCGGGGCGGCGCTTCTTGCGGCGCTTCTTCGCCGCGGGCTTCGCGCGCTTCGAGAGCGCGCGCACGAGCGCCCAGAGGGTGCCCGCCGCGATCGCGAGCAGGCCCACGGCGCCGCCCACGCGCCAGCGGCGGCGCGCGCGCAGCACGCTCGACTGCTCGACGCTCTCGAGCTGCTCCTTCGCGCGCTCGTTCTCAGGGTCGACGCGCAGCGCGGCGCGGTAGAGCTCGGGGGCGGCCACGCCGCGGTCGAGCGAGCGCTCGGCCTCGAGGAAGAGGATCTCGCCGCGGATGCGCCGCGCGCTCGGCCCCTCGGGGTCGACCCACAGCGCGAGGCGCCACAGGGGCTCGGCGCGCGCGGCGTCGCTGCGCTCGAGGCGCTGCGCGTTGTCGACGAGCACGGGCACCATCTCGCGGCGGCGCTCGAAGGTCGGGTGCCGCGCGAGCACGAAGCGAAAGTGCGCGAGCATCGCGTCGACCTCGTGGGCGCGGCCCGCGGCGAGGCCCTGGTCGAGCCGCTGGGCGACCTCGGCGTCGCGGCGGCGGTCGTTGGCCTGGTAGAGCTCCTGGGCGACGCGCTCCCAGCCCCAGGCGAGGTCGGGGTCGCGGCCCTCGTACATCTCGTACGCGTCGCGCAGGGCGTGGATGGCGTCGCGGCCGTACTGCGACACGGCCCACCGCGCGGCGTCGCGCACCTGCGCGCGGTCGCTGTTGACGAACGAGATCACCACCTTCATCGCGTCGCCCTGGCGCGTGGAGCCGTAGGCCCGGAGGATCTCCGCGAGCAGGGCGTTGTCGCGCGGGGTGTTCTCGCGCTGCTGCACGGTCTCGCCGGGCGTGACGCGGCGCAGAGACTCCCGGAGCTGGCGGATGAAGATCCGCTGCATCTCGCTCAGGTTGCGCGCCTCGATGATCGCGGGGAGCACGTAGTCCTTGAGCTGCCCGCGGACGATGCGGCCGACCTCCTGGCGGAAGGCGCCGTTGAAGGCCGCGGAGAGGGCGAGCAGCGCGCGGCCCGCGTCGGCCGTGGGCACGCGCCCGAGCGCGCGGGCGAGGGCGATGCGCTCGACGGCCGCGTCGGTGTCGGGCGCCCGCGGCAGCGCGATGAGGAGCGAGAGCAGGTCGTACTCGGCGTTGGCGCGGCCCGCGGTGGCCTGGTTGACCGCGCGGATCATCTTGATGCGCAGCGCGTCGAGGGCCACGCCGCGCATCGGCGCGAGCAGGCGCTGCCGCACGGCGGGCACGTCGTCGGGGTCGATGGCGTCGAGGAGGGCGTCGGCCGCGCGGCGGCGCTGCGCGGGCGAGCCGTCGGTGAGCCCGCCGAGCAGGGCGTCGACCTCGCCCGCGGTGCGGCCCACGGCGGCGTCGGCCTGGTCCTGGGGGCGGCCCTGCGGCTGGGCGAGCGAGGCCGCGGGCGCCGAGAGCGCGAGGCCGACCGCGAGCGCGAGGGCGCGGCCCCTCACGGCTCGATGCGAAAGTCGGTGAACTCGCCCGTGTAGCTTCGCCATCGCGTATCCACCCGGTCGACGCGCGCGGCGCTCGGGCCGCGCTGGGCCCACTGGAGAAACTCCTTCACGCGGTCGTCCTCGCCCTCGGCCACGATCTCGACGGAGCCGTCTGACAGGTTGCGCACCCAGCCCGTGATGCCAAGCCGCCGGGCCTCTCGCTGCGTCGACGCGCGGAAGAACACGCCCTGGACGCGCCCTCGCACGAGGCAATGAAGCTGCTTCGCCATCTCCGTCTCTCCGTGCGGCGTCGCGCACGATCCGGCGGCGCCCACGGGGAAGGGTCGGTAGCACCGTCGCCCCTCGCGCCGCAAGTTCCTGCCTCGAAACGCCGCGTCCGCGGGGGCGCCGGTCAGATCCTGCTCTTGAGCACGTGGTAGCCGCGCTCGTCGTCGGGGCCCGCGGCGCTCGGCAGGCCCTCGGCGCTCCAGCCCCGCTCGCTCACGCGGCCGAAGGGGTCTCTCAGCCCGCCCCAGCCCGCGCGCTGGATCGCGAGGTCGGTGAAGCCCGCGGCCTCGAGCGCCGCGCAGGCCCGCGCGCTGCGGCCGCCCGCGAGGCACCCCACGACGAGCTTCGCGTCCCTGGGGAAGGTGCGCTCCATCACCCGCACGAAGTCGGCGTTGGGCTCCATGCCGCCGGGCGTCGCGTGGGCGATCGGGACGTTGTACGCGCCGTGGGGATGGCCCCCCTCGAACTCGGGCGCCGACCGCACGTCGACGTAGGCGTAGCCCTCGCGCTCCATGAGCTCGCGGGCCTCTCGGGGCGAGACGCTGCGCACCGCCATGGGCGACCTCAGTACGCCGCGCGCTCGAGGAGCGCGCGCACCGCGTCGGGCCGCGAGGGCGACCAGTCGTCGAGGATCACGTCGCCGAGCGAGCGCCCGTGGTGGGCGGCCTCGACGAGGGGGGCGAGGTACTGGCGCTCGTCGCGGCCGTGGACGTCGAGCCTGCTGCGCCGCGCGAGGGCCGCGTCGGCGTGCGCGAGGAGCTCGCGCGCGAAGGCGCCCACGGTGGTGCCCGCGACGGGCGCGTGCAGCCCCTCGCGCGCCACGCGCTCGCGCGCGGTCGCCCAGACGTCGTGGCCGAGGGGCACGAGGCGCTCCTCGACCCACGCGAGGGTCTGGTCGTCGTAGAGCACCCCGAGCCAGAGCGCGGGCAGGGCCATCGAGAGGCGCGCGGGCACCGAGTCGGCGCCCCGCACCTCGAGGGTCTTCTGCAAGCGCGCCTCGGGGAAGAGGGTCTTGAGGTGCGCCTCCCAGTCGCCCTGCGTGGCGCGGTGGCCGTCGAGGCCCTCATGCAGAAAGCGCCGGAAGGTGTACCGCGTCGCGTCGATCACCCTGCCCTCGCGCTTGAGGATGAACATCGGCACGTCGAGCGCGTGGCGCACGTAGTCGCCGAGGGTGGCGCCGTCCTTCCACGCGAAGGGCAGGAGGCCCGCGCGGTCGTTGTCGGTGTCGAGCCACACGTGGGCGCGGTAGCTCTTGAAGGGCACGCGCTGGCCCTCGACGACCTGGCTCGCGGCGAAGAGGGCCGTGGCGATCGCCGAGGCCGCGAGGCCCGCGCGGAGCTTGCGCATCGCGTCGCGCTCGGAGCTGTAGTCGAAGTTGGCCTGCACGGTGGCCGTGCGGCGCATCATGTCGAGGCCGCGCGTGCCCCGCGTGGGCAGGTACGCGCGCATCACCGGGTAGCGGCTCTTGGGCACCCAGTCGAGGTCGTCGTGGCGGGCGAAGGGCGCGAAGCCGAGGCCCACCCAGCGCAGGTCGGGCGCCTCGGTGATCGACGCGAGCTCGCGGCGGTGCTGGTCGACCTCGGCCCACACCTCGTGCACGGTCTCGAGCGGCGAGCCCGAGAGCTCGAACTGCGAGCCGGGCTCGAGGGTGATGCTCGTCTGCCCCCGCAGGAGCGCGAGCGGGGGCCCGCCCTCGGACTCGCCGTCGGGCGTCCACCCGTGGCGCGAGGTGAGCGCGCGGAAGAGGGTCTCGACGCCTGGCCGGCCGGGCGCGTCGTGGTAGCGCAGGGGCGCGCCGTCTTCGAAGACGCCGAACTTCTCGGCCTCGATGCCCACCAGCGCCGCGCGCGGGCGAAAGGACTGATGGAACACTTCGAAGAGGTCATCGTCGGCGGTGATGGGCGCGCCGTTCTGGGGGGTCGTCATCGGCGCGCAGCATAACCCTCCATGTGCGAACGACAACGCCGCAAAGCTCGCGCGGGGCGGCGCCGAGGTGATTCCCTCCGCCGCGCGGATCCGCTAGCGTCCCGCCGTCATCCAACCGTCGACGACGGCGTGTCGAAAGGGAGCGGCGCTCAATGGGCAGCAGGATCGAAGCGGGTCTCACGGTCGAGGGCAGCGTGCGGGGCGAGGGCGAGCTCGTGGTGAGCGGCAGGCTCCGCGGCGTGCTCACGCTCCAGGGCACGCTCGTGGTCGAGGAGGGCGGCGCGGTCGAGGCCGAGGTCGAGGCGACCACGGTGATCGTCGCGGGCCTGCTCGCGGGCAGCGTGACCGCGCACGAGGAGCTCCGCGTGCTGCCCGGCGGCTGCGTCGACGCCCGCGTGCGCGCGACGCGCCTCGCGATGGCCGACGGCGCGATCTTCCGCGGCGAGCTC
>JBDHVF010000719.1:0-4591 GCA_039809605.1 Polyangiales bacterium
GTTCGACTGGCCGACCGCCGCGTTCGGCGCGCCGTCCACCGGGCCGGCATGGCCGTAGTTGTTGACGAAGATCGAGAAGTGGGCGCCGTAGCTGTGGCCGCCGTCCTGGCCGGCCCCGATCGCGCGCGGATAGCCCGGGGCGCGGAAGATCCCGTCCTTGCCCCAACTCTGGTCGCCGTTAACCGTCGACACGCGGTCGCCGCTCTTGACCGTCATCAAGCCCTCGGCCTTCGCGACCCCGTCGAGCGTCTCGAGGCGCACCGTGTCGTCGCCCTCGAACGACTCGTACGCGCCGTCGACCGCCACGGCCTCCCTCACGCGCTTCATCGCGCCCTCGGGGCACACCACCGTGCTCTTCGCGAAGCGCTGCTTCCACGCGTGGGCGTCGAGGCGGTGCCAGCCGTTGGGCACCACGAGCACCGAGGGCGCGCCCCACGCCTCGATCTCCGCGAGGGTGCGCTCGTCGACGGCGATGGCGTTGTGCACCACCACGCGGCCGTCGCGCATGCGCGCGAGCGTCATGCGACGGCGCAGGCCCATGCCCGGCACGTCGCCCACCACCGACCAGAGGTTCTCCTCGTGCTTCACGATCGGGTCGTGACGGAGCACGGTCCACGGTCGCCGCTCGGCCACGGGTCAGCTCCCCTTCTTCTTCGCCGCGCGCTTCGCCGCGGGCTTCGGGGCCGCGAGGGCGACGGCGCCCGTGGGCTGCTTCACCAGCGGGTAGTCGACGGTCTTGAGCAGCTCGTCGCGGCGGGCCTGCACGGCCTGGTCGAGGAGCTTGAGCGCGTCGGCGCGCTGGTCGTAGAGCCTGCGGTGCGCGCGCTTGCGCTTCGGGTCCGAGAGCAGCGCGTAGGTCACCCAGGGGAAGACCGCCGTCACGTCGGCGTGCACGTACTGCGAGCGGCCGACGCCCTCGGGCGAGACCTTGCCCCAGGTGTGGCCCTCGCCCGCGGGGCACGACGAGAGGGCGCCGTTGTCGACGGGGTCGACGCAGAACTGCACGTCGATGTCGAAGCCCTCGGTGGGCACGCCGAGGATCTGGTCGAGCAGCGGCTCGCCCTGCAGGGTGTAGTTCTTCGGCACGCCGCCGCCGAGGATGAACACCGCCATCTTGCGGTCGAGGCCGCGCAGGCAGAAGTGCTGCATCGCGCTCATCTCGTACACGTCGTCGTTCACGTCGATCTCGAGCTTGAACGTGTCGGGGAAGAGCCGCTTGAGCTTCACGATGTTGAGAAAGATCGAGCCGTCTTGCACGGCGCCGACGAAGATGGGGACCGCGCGGCGGTAACACGTGGCGAGCAGCGAGGGCTCGCGCACGTCGAGGGCGTCTTCGATGCCCGCGAGGGCCTCGCCGAGCAGGTAGTGGAGCTCCGGCGTGGTCATGCGCCTCTGGAACTGCGGCTGACGGAGGATCGCCGAGAAGAGCATGTCGGTCTCGAGCAGGGTCTCCTCCCAGAAGCCGAGGTCGTAGATGCGGATGATGCGCGCGAGGCGCAGCGCGAGGTCGCCCGCGTTGGGGTCGATCTCGCGCACGCGGTGGCCGATGATGCGGTGCGCGTCGTGGTAGAGGTTGGCGCCCGTGGTGGTGAGGCAGTCGACCAGGCCGCGCTCGATGAGCGGGATGAGGCACGACTGGTGGAGCCCCGCGGGGGTCATCGCGCCCGAGAGCGTGACGAAGGTGGCGTAGTCGTCTTCGATCGCGCGGGCCATGAGCTCGAAGCCGTTGCGCTCCTGGCGCCCCACGAACGCGGGGAAGCGCGTGCGCATCACCTCCTCGGGCGTCTCGCGGCCCGTGATGCCCCCCATCGACACCTCGCGCGTGGTCTCGAACTCCTTGCGGAGCGCGTCGCCCTTCGCGGTCTCGGGCGCGCCCACGGCGGTCGCCGCCGCCCTGGGCGCCTTCGCGCGCTTGTCACCCTTCGCGGCCTTCTTGCCCTTCTTGTCGTGCTTGCCCATCGACGCCCCTCTTCGCTGCGGTTGCGTTCGGCGCGGCGGTATCGCCCGGGAGCGCGCGCAGCGTCAAGGGCCGTTTCTCTCGCGCGCCGCGCGGCGCCCGGCGGCCAGCGACGCGCCGAGCTCGAGGGCCGCCTCCATGCCTCTCGGGTCGGCGAGGTTGCGCCCCGCGATGTCGTACGCGGTGCCGTGGTCGACGCTCGTGCGCACGAAGGGCAGGCCCAGGGTGACGTTCACCGCGTCGCCGAAGTCGAGCAGCTTCGACGCGATGGTGGCCTGGTCGTGGTACATCGCCACGACGGCGTCGTAGCGCCCGTCGCGCGCGTGGCGAAAGACCGCCTCGGCGGGCACCGGGCCCGTGACGTCGCAGCCGTCGAGCGCGGCGCGCGCGTCGTCGACGGCGGGCGCGATCACGTCGATCTCCTCGCGGCCGAGCAAGCCCCCCTCGCCGGCGTGGGGGTTGAGCCCCGAGACCGCCACGCGCGGCCTCGCGACGCCGAAGTCGTCGCGCACCGCGAGGGCGGTGAGCACCACGGCCTCGCGCACGGCGTCGCGGGTGATGCGCGAGGGCACGTCGGCGAGCGCGAGGTGCGTGGTCACGAGCGAGGTGCGGAGCTTCGGCCCCGCGAAGAGCATCACCACGCGCCCGACGCCCGCGCGCGCCGCGAGGTGCTCGGTGTGGCCGAGAAAGGCCCTGCCCGCGTCGGTGATGGCCTTCTTCGAAACGGGCGCGGTCACCACGGCGTGCATCGCGCCCGAGAGCACGCGGGTGACGGCGGCGTCGACGGCGGCGAGCTGCGCGAGGCCCCCGGCGCGCGACGGAGCTCCCGGTGCTCGCTCCGCGGGCGCGAGGGCGGTCACGGCCTCGACGCTCACGTTGGGTAGCGCCCCGAGGTCGACGCGCGCGGCCTCGGCGGCGTCGGCGAGGGCGCCCGCGTCGCCGAAGACGGTGAAGCGCACCGAGGGCCTGCGCGGCGCCACGACGGCGAGCGCGCGCACGGTCACCTCGGGGCCCACGCCCGAGGGGCAGCCCGACGAGATGGCCAGGTGCAGGTCGTGGTCGTCGTTCATCGCGTCACCTCCTCGGGGTGCGTGGTGGCGCCGGGCACCACGAGGCGGTAGCCCACGCCGCGCACGGTCTCGATCACCGCGGCCGGGCCGAGCTTCGCGCGCAGGCGGCGCACGTGCACATCGAGGGTGCGCGTGGCGCCCCCGCGGCGCCCCCAGAGGTCGCGCAGCAACGCGGCGCGGCCGAGCACCCGCGCGCGGTGCGCGACGAGGTGCGCGAGGAGGTTGAACTCCATGGGGGCCAGCTCGACGCGGCGGCCGTCGACGGAGACCTCGTGGCCCGCGAGGTCGACCAGCAGCGCGCCGGCCTTGATGCGCTCGGGCTGCGCGAAGTCGCTCGTGCGCCACTCGAGCGCGCGCAGGCGGGCGTAGAGTTCCTGCGGGACGTAGGGCTGGAGCACGAAGTCGTCGTGCCCCCACGCGGGGTCGAGGCGCGTGAGCTGCGTGGTGCGCAGCGAGAGGATCACCGGCACGCGCCGAGGGAGCCCGCGCAGTCGGGTGATGACGAAGCGTCCCACCTCGGCGTCGTCACCCGCTTCGACCACCACCGCGTCGGCGTTCGCGGCGAGCGCCTCGGGCGGCGCGAGCGGGGAATCCTCGCGCACCGCGCAGCCCAGATCGCGAAGGAGCTCGGCGGCCTCCGAAGGGCTCTGCGTGCTCGCGACGGTGGTCCGCACCGCGCGGACGGTAGTCCGTACCCTGTGCGTACACAACGCGGTGTAGCGCCCACGGGGACACTCCCCGCCTTGACGCGACGATCGCCGCTCTGATACGTGCCACCGGAACCCTTTTTACGAGCGAAAACGATGCGATGGGTTGTTGAACTACCGGGCCCCACGGGCGGAACCGCCGCGACGGTGACCGTCGACGCTGAGTCGTGGCTCAGCGCGCTCAACAAGGCCCGCGGCGGCATCGCGCTCGCGAAGTACCACGCCGAGATCGACGACGACGGCACGGTGCGCGTGCTCGATCGCGCCACGCGAGACCGCTTCACCGTGCGTCAGATGAAGTCGCTCGCGCCCGAGACGCAGCGCGCGACCCCGGCGCCCGTCGAGGCGCCGCCGCCGCCGCTGCTCTTCGGCCAGGCGCCCCCGCCCGGCGACGCGCCGCTGCTCTTCAGCTCTCCGCCGCCCGCGGACTCGCTCTTCTCCGACACCTCGAGCTCGCAGCCCTCGCCCGCGCCGTCGGTCGAGCCCACCGCGGTGGTGATCGTCGGCGACAAGTCGACGCTGTTGCCGCACCAGCCGCCGACCTCGCTCGCGACCCCGACGCCCGTCGCCGACGTGGCGAGCAAGACCACCCTCGGCCCCGGCGTGCAGGCCGGCGCCGCGATGGGCCGCGGAGGCCGCGGGCCCCGCGGAGGCCGCGCGGCCGAGGCGCCGAAGATCCACGTGCCCGCGCCGCAGTCGAGCGCCACGCGCAGCCCCACGCCGCAGCCCCCCCCACCCACGGCTCCGCAGCGCCAGCACACGCCGCCCGCGGCGACCGTCGCCGCGACGGGCATCGAGTACGAGGCGCCGCACCACGACGCCGCGGCGTCGGAGCCTCCGCAGACGCGCGCCGAGTC
>JBDHVF010000720.1:0-4582 GCA_039809605.1 Polyangiales bacterium
TCTTCTTCACCGCCGTGAGCGTGGCGCTGGAGCTCGCGCTCGGTCTCGCGCTGGCGCTGGCGCTCGACGCCGCGAGGCGCGGTCGCGGGGCGGCGCGGGCGGCGGTGCTCCTGCCGTGGGCGATCCCCACGGTGGTGGCGGCGATCGTGTGGCGCTTTCTCTTCGAAGCGCCGTCGGGCGCCGTCGACGCCGCGCTCGTGGCCGCGGGCGTGGTCGACCGGCCCGTCGTGTGGCTCGCCCACCCGCTCGCCGCGTGGGCGCCCATCGTGCTCGCCGACGTGTGGAAGACCACGCCCTTCGTGGCCCTGCTGCTGCTCGCCGGGCTCCAGGGCATCGACCCGACGCTCTACGACGCGGCGCGCATCGATGGCGCGACGGCGTGGCAGCGCCTCACGCGCGTGACGCTGCCGCTCCTGCGCCCCGCGCTCACCGCGGCCCTTCTCTTTCGCGCGCTCGACGCGTTCCGCGTGTTCGACCTCGTGTACGCGCTCACCGGAGGCGGCCCCGGCACGGCCACCGAGCCCGTGGCGCTGCTCACCTTCGACGCGCTCCTGCAGAACCTCCGCTTCGGCTACGGGTCGGCGCTGAGCGTGATCGTCTTCGCGTGCACCTTCGCCCTCGCCGCCCTCGTCGTGCGCACGCTCGGCGCCGCGGGAGACCCGCCGTGACCGCGTGGCTCCCCCGCGCGGCGCTCGCGCTGCTCGTCGCGGCGGCCCTGGGCCCCCTCGCCTTCGCGCTCGTCGCGTCGGTCTCGCCCGAGTCGATTCTCTTCGAGGCGCGCGCGACGTCTCCCCTGCGCCTCACGCTCGACCACTACCGCGCGCTCTTCGCGGGCGGGGGCTTCTGGGTGCCGGTGCGCAACTCGCTCGTAGTGGCGGGCGCGACCACCGCGCTCTGCGTGGCGCTCGGGGCGCCGTGCGCGTGGGCGCTCGCGCGGCTGCGCTTCCGCGGGCGCGACGCGCTGCTCACGGCGGTGCTCGCGGTGAGCATGTTCCCGCAGATCGCGGTGGTGTCGCCGCTCTACCTCGCGCTGCGCGCGCTCGGGCTCATCGACACGTACCCGGGGCTCGTGGTGCCGTACCTCACCTTCGCGATGCCGCTCGCCGTGTGGCTGCTCGTGGGGTTCTTCCGCCAGCTCCCGCGCGAGCTCGAGGAGGCCGCCCTCGTCGACGGCGCCACGCGCCTCGAGGCCCTTCGGCTCGTGGTGCTGCCGCTCGCGGCGCCGGGCCTCGCGACCACGGCCATCCTCACCTTCCTCTACTGCTGGAACGAGTTTCTCTTCGCGCTCTCGTTCACCGCGGGGCCCGAGCGGCGCACGGCGCCCGTGGCCATCGCGATGCTCCGCGGGCGCTATCAGGTGCCGTGGGGCGAGGTGTTCGCGGCGTCGGTGGTGGTGACCGCGCCCGTGGCCGCGATCGTGCTCGCGTTCCAGCGGCGCATCGTGCGGGGGCTCACCGCGGGCGCGGTGAAGGGGTGACGCTCCGGGCTCAGCGGTACACGTCGAGCCGCATCGCGTTGCTCGCGCCGAGGTACGACGGGTTGAACATCACCAGGTCGTAGCGACCCGCCGCCGCCGTCGCGGGCACGGTGACGCGCGCGAGCGTCGGCGTCCACGACGAGACCGTGAGCGGAACGAGCCCGCTCGCCGAGCGCAGCGCGGGGATGCGCCCGTTCTGCGCCGCGCCGAGCGCGCCGCGCAGGTCGATCGTCGAGCCCGCCTGCGCCGACGTGAGCGACCAGTCGAGGCGCGACGTGAGCTGCCGCGTGCCGCGCGCCCACTCGACGTACGAGCGCACGCCGTCGGGCGACGGGCTCGACGCGCGCAGGCGCACCGCGGCGGTGCCGTCGTTCCAGGTGAGCGCGAAGTCGCCGTCGTCGGGGCGCAGGAGGCCCGAGTAGCCCCGGTTGCCGCGCGCCACGCGGCTGCCCGCGTCGGTCACGCCGCGCACCACCACCATGCGGTCGTAGCGGTAGACGTCGTCGCCCATGAGGGTGCTCTGGAGCACGCGGTTCCAGCCCGGCGTGATGAGGTCGGAGGAGGAGTCGCCGTCGATGTTCTCGGCCAGGTCGTCGCCGCCCACCACCGAGTCGATGCGCCCGTTGTCGCCCTCGGCGATCACGAGGCCCGGCAGCAGGAGCGGGTCGTGCGCGGCGCCGGTCATCACGTGCCACACCGCGACGCCGCGGAAGCTCGCGGGGCTGCGCCAGTCGTAGAGGTCGGCGTCGTAGCCGCCGCCCGTCGCGGGCGCGCGGTTGCGGTACTCGACGATGAAGTACTCGCGCAGGTCGCGCCGCGGGTCGTAGAGGATCACCGGCCTGCGCGCCTCGGCGCCGTCGGAGGCCGCGGTCTGCGGCGCGTCGAGGGCCGCGAGGTTGCCCTCGTCGGTGATGGGCACGACACGGGGGGCGACCCACCCGAGCCGGATCTTGTGCCAGGGGTCGAGGTGCCAGGTGCGCAGGTCGCCGACGCCCGTCGACGACGTGTCGCTCATCAGCGTGAGGCCGCCGCTGTGCGAGCCCGAGCCGTAGAGGTCGAGGGTGCCGAGCGAGTGCGAGACCTCGTGCGCCGTGGTGGTGAAGTTGGCCGCCTCGCCGAAGATCGCGGCGCGGCCCTCGACGCGCAGCGAGCGCCCCCCCGACGTGAACGACGGCGAGGTGAAGTCGCGGTTGAGCCCGTTCATGTCGTCGCCGGGCCCGGGGTAGATCATCACCACGGTGAGCTCGTTGGTCGTGAGCACGCCGTCGCCGTTGGCGTCGTAGCGCGCGAAGTCGTAGCCCGCGGCCGCGGCGTTGGCGAGCGCCTGGCCGAGCACCTCGCGCCCCTCGCCGCCGTTGGTGCCGCGCGGGTTCATCGCGCCCGCGAAGGTCGACTCGTCGGGGCCGGAGAGGTCGCCCGTGATGTCCGTCGCGGTGACGGGCCCGATGCAGCCCGCGTCACCGAAGGTGAAGCGCCCATTGGAGTTCTCGCGGAAGTAGCCCGCCACGTTGGGGTACCCCGGCCCGAAGAAGCGCGCCCTGCGCGCCGCGCACGTGTCGCCGGCCGCGAACTGCTGGTCGCGGAACTGCACCATCACCAGCAGCATCGGGCGCGTGCCCGTGGCGCGCGCGCCGTTGACGCGCAGGGTGTCGTAGCCGAAGTCGGCCGACGTGGCGCCGACCTGCGACGCGGGCGGCGGGAGCACGTAGCCCTGGGTCGCGCCCGTGGGGTATCCCCCGCGCAGCGACGGGAGCGCGACGGTGCGCGGGTCGGCCGTGGTGTAGTTGTCCTCGGTGGATCCGTTCCAGAAGAGCGTGAGCGGGAGCGTGCCGGCGACGGGGCTGGCGTACACGTGGCCCTCGACGCGCACGAACACGTAGCCGCTGCGCACGTCGCCGGGCCGGCCCGCCCACGCCGGGTCGGTGGTGAGCAGGTTGTCGCCGCGCGCGGCGCTCCACCAGTTGTAGAGGGGCTTCGTGCCGGGCTCGGGAAAGGCGGGGTCGAGCACCTGCCCCTCGGCGCGCACGAACACGTAGTCGGGCGAGCGCGTGGCGCCGGGCGTGCCCGCCCACGCGGGGTCGGCGGTGGTGAAGTAGTCGCCCCGCGAGGGGCTGTACCAGGTGTAGAGCGTGCGCGCGGCGCCGACCTGCACGCCCGAGACGTTGACCGGCGCCTCGCCGTCGTCGGGCGCGGCGGGCGCGCAGCCGGCGGCGACGACCAGCGTGAGGAGCGAGGCGGCGTGGCGCGAACGGGCGCGGTGGGAGCGGTTCTTCATGGCGTTTCGGTTCCTGTGGTGTGTTCACGGCGGCGGTGATCGCCGTCACCCGCGGAGGCGTCACATCGGGCGTGACATCGTCACGTCCGCGGCGCGGCTGTAGGATCGCGCCCCCCGATGCCGCCCCCCGACGACCGCACCGTCACGCGACCGCACGCCTCCGAGGGGTCGTTCGACCCCGACGCGCGGCCGTGGCTCTTTCTCGTGGCGTGCGGTCAGGCGCCGTCGGTGGCCCCCACGCGCTACGCGCTCGACGGCGTGGCGAAGGTGACGCTCGGGCGCGGCGACGAGGGCCACGCGCTCGACGGCGGCGCACTGCACGTGCGCGCGCCCGACCCGTGGATGTCGTCGACGCACGCCGCGATCGAGCGGGTGGTGGGCGCGTGGGTGCTCTCGGACGCGGGGTCGAAGAACGGCACGAGGGTCAACGGCGCGCCCGCGCGACGCGCGAAGCTCTCCGACGGAGACGTCGTCGAGGTGGGGAGCGCCGTGCTGGTGTTCCGCGAGCTGCCGTCGGCGCCCGGCGAGGAGGTCGCGCGCGCGTGGCGCCCGGCGGGCGACGTCGCGGCGCCCTTCGCGACGCTCCTGCCCTCGCTCGCGGCGGAGATGGGGCGCCTCCGGGCCGTCGCGCGCACCCGCGTGCCGGTGTTGCTTCGCGGCGAGGGAGGCAGCGGGAGGGCCTCGCTCGCGGCGGCCGTGCACGCGCTCTCGGGGCGCGCGGGGGCGTTCGTGACGGTGCCCTGCGGCGCGCTCGCGACGGCGATGGTGCAGGGCGACCTGCTCGGCGTGCTGCGCGCGGCCTTCGCCGAGGCCGGCGCCGATCGCGAGGG
>JBDHVF010000721.1:0-4579 GCA_039809605.1 Polyangiales bacterium
GGTGCCCTCGGGCAGGAGGCGCATGGCCTCGTCGGCCGCGGGGATGGCCTGCGAGGGCTCGCCCCGCCACAGCCTCGCCTCGGCCTCGACGAGCCGCAGGAGCCCCTCGGTGCGGTCGACGTCGGCGCCCCCGTCGGCGCGGGCGCGGGCGCGGTGCGCGACGGCCGCGGCGGCGTGGGCGAGGGCGGCGTCGAGGTCGTGGCCCTCGAGCGAGTGGCGCGCGGCGTCGAGCAGGCAGCGCGCGGCGTCGAGGGGCATCGCCCCGCGCGCGAAGTGGTCGGCGAGCACGAGGGGGTTGGGCTCGCCCGCGGCGCGCAGCCACGCGCCCGCGAGGGCGTGGCCGACGGCGAGGTCGCGGCCCGTGAGCATCGCGTACGCGGCCATGCGCAAGAGGTCGTGGCGAAAGGCCCACTCGGCCTCGCCGGGGAAGCGCGGCCGCGTGTGGCGCTCGATCACCTCGCGGCGCGCGAGCTCGTCGAGCCACTCGTCGACCGACGCGAGGTCCGCGGGCGTGGCGCCCGGCGTCGCGCCGCGGCCGCCGAGCAGGGCCGCCACGCCGCCGCGCCAGAACACCTGGCCGAACACGCTCGCGGCGCGCAGCACCCGGCGGGCCTCGGGCTCCATGGCCTCGACGCGGCCCTGCACCATGGCGACGACCGAGTCGGGCAGGGCCGTGGCGCCGCGGGCGCTCGCGCGGATGAGCTCCTCGAGGTAGAGCGGCGAGCCGCCCGCCTGGTCGACGAGCCGCGCGACGTGGGCGGGGTCGACGCCGTCGCCCAGGGCCGCGCGGCAGAGGCGCTCGGCCGAGCGGCGCGCGATGCCCCCCACGCGGATCTGCTGCGCGCCCACGGGCTCCCAGAGCTTGGGGAACGCCTCGTGGAGCTCGTCGCGACCGACGGCGAGGGCCATCCACGGGCGGTCGGCGTGGCGTCGCATCGCGCGCTCGACGAAGCGCATCGAGACGGGGTCGCCCCAGTGGGCGTTGTCGAACACGAGCACGAGCGGCCGCTCGCGCGCCGCGGCGCCGACGAGCTCCTCCCACGCGGTGAGCATCGCGTCGCCCATCCACTGCGGGTCTTGCCGCGCGGCGGCGAGCTCGGGCGCGTCGGCTTCGTCGAAGGGAACGCCCGCGAGCTCGGCCACCCAGGCCACGAGCGACCGGGCCTCGGGCTCGGGCCGCGACTCCGAGAGCGCGGGGCCGAAGCGCTGCCGCACGCGCTCGCGCGCCGAGGCGAGGTCGGGCGCGCCCAGCACGCCCGCGGCGTTGCGGAGCATCGGGGCCACGAGGCCGAACGGCGCGCCCGCGCCCACGGGGTCGCCCGCGGCGCCCCACACGGTGATCCCGTCTTCGCCGTAGCGGGCGCGCGCCCGCGCGAGGAACTCCGACACGAGCCGCGTCTTGCCGATGCCCGCGGGGCCCATGACCACCACCGCCGTGGCGGTCTCTTCGGAGACGGTCTGCCCGAGCAGCGCGTCGAGCGTGGCGAGCTCGCGCTCGCGGCCCACGCAGGGCACGTCGCGGCCGAGGAGCGCCCGCGGCGAAGACCGTTCGAGCTCCGAACGATCGATCGATGACATCTCGCCCTGCGGCCGTAGAAAAGGCCCCTCGGGCGATCGTTCGAGGTCGAACGACCCGGCCACGAGCGAGGCCGACATCTCGTCGAGGGCGACGCGGCCCGCCTCGGCGCCCGCGCGGCGCGAGGCTTCGACGAGCGCGAACGCGCGGTCGACGGCCTCGCCCACGGGCCAGCCCTCGTGCAGCTCGGCGCGGCCGGTCACCAGGGCCACGGGCGAGGCGCCCTCGCGCGCGAACGAGAGCGCGCAGCGGCCCGCGCGCGCGGCGAGGTCGCGCGCCACGCCGTCTCCCGTGAACACCACGAGGAGCGTGCCCCCGAGCGCCTCGACGCTCCCGCCGCAGGCCGCGGCCACGTCGGCGAAGCGCGAGACGGCGGCCTCGGGCGGCGACGACACCACCGTGCGCTCGTGGGTGGCGGCCGCGTCGCCGGCGATGAAGGTCTCGTCGGGCGCGGTGGCCGCGGCGATCACGCACACCAGCCGCCGCTCGCCGTGGGTGAGGGCCGCGGGGCGCGCGCCGGCCGGCGCCGAGGCGCACTCGGCGAGGTCCCCGAGCGCGTCGAGGGCCTCGATCACCGAGGCCGCGTCGGGGGGGCGCTCCTCGCGGCGGCGCGAGACCATGCGCGCGATGAGGTCGTCGAGCGCGGGGGGCACGCCGGGCCGCAGCGACGACGCGCGCGGGGCGTCTTCCATGAGGATGCGCGCGAGGATGGACACGGGCGTGTCGCCGTCGAACGCGAGGCGGCCCGTGACGCACTCGAAGAGCACGCAGCCCACCGAGAAGACGTCGACGCGGGCGTCGATCGACCGCTCGCCGCGCACCTGCTCGGGGGCCATGTAGCCCGGCGTGCCGAGCACCGCGCCCGTGGCCGTCACCGCGTGCGCGCCGCGGCGGCGCGCGATGCCGAAGTCGAGCACCTTGGCGCGCCCGAGGTCGCCGCCGGGCAGAAAGATGTTCGGGGGCTTGATGTCGCGGTGGATCACCCCGCGCGCGTGGGCGGCGGCGAGGGCCTCGCACACCCGCCGCGCGACGGCCACGCTCTCGGCGAGGGTCAGGCCCTCGCGCGCGAGGCGCTGGTCGAGGTCCTCGCCCGTGAGCCACTCCATGACGAGGTAGGGGCGGCCGTCGAGGGTGCCGTGGGCGATGTGGCGCACGATCGCGGGGTGGCTGAGCTCCGCGAGCACGAGGGCCTCGCGCACGAAGCGGTCGGGGTCGAGGCCGTCGAGGTCGCGCAGCACCTTGAGCGCGACGTGGTCGCCCGAGAGCCGGTCGACGGCGCGGTAGACGATCGACATGCCCCCCTCGCCCGCGAGGGACTCGATCTGAAAGCGCCCTGCGACGACGGTGCCGTGCTCCATGCGTGGCGCTCTCATAACCACGACGGCCCTCCGGGGGGAAGGGCCCCGGGCGCCGCCTGGGCGTCGGCCGCGGGCGCTGGTACCGTGGCGCGCCGGGAGGTCTGCCATGAACGTCTCCGCCGTTTCGCACCACGACAGCCCCGCGGCCGTGCCCGCGGCGTCGCCCCTCACGCTCGACGCGCTGCTTGATTTCGATCACCCCGCGCTCGTCGCCCTCTACGAGGGCGGATCGATCCCGTCGGTCGGGTCGATCCGCGGCGACCTGCGCGGGCGCATGCTCGCGTTCCCCGCGCTGCCTCCCGCCGTGGCCGCGGCCGCGCGCGCCTGGGCAGGCTCCGAGGTCTTCCCCTGGCGGGGCAAGAGCTTCACCCCCGAGACGCGCGACGAGGGCGAGGGGGTCAACCGCGTGATCCTCGACCGCTGGAGGCTCTTTCGCTTCCGCACGCGCGTCGCGCCCTCGCGCCACGACGGCCGCTCGGCGATCGAGCTCGACTACGACCGCGCGAGCAACCCCTTCTTCATCCGCGCCATCGAGGACGAGATCCGCGAGGTGGCGCCGGGCCTCTACCTCGGTCAGGCGTGGCTCCGCGTGCGCGGCCGCAAGCACTTCGTGCTGTGGTTCGGTCTCACCGACCGCTGACCGCGGCGCCGTGAGAGAGTCGCCGCCCCGATGAAGCGCACCCTCTCGCTCGTCACGTGCCTCCTCTCGCTCTCCGCCTGCGACGGCGCGTCGCCCGCGCCCGACGCCGCCTTCACCGACGCCGCGCCCGACGCTCCCGACGCCGTTGTCACCGACATCGCGGACGCCGCCGTCGCCGACGACGCGGCCGACGTCGACCCGCGCGAGGGCGGGGGCGCGTGCTCGTTCAACCGCGACTGCGTGGCCTCGGAGCGCTGCGCGTGCAGCGACGCCGACGGGTGCCGCTGCGCGCCGGGCGCCCGTGGGACGGGCCGCGCGGGCGTCGACCGCTGCGCCTCGGGCGACGACTGCGAGAGCGCGCTCTGCGTCGAGGGCGCGGGCGGCGCCTTCGTCTGCTCGGCGCCGTGCGCGGGGGCGAGCGACTGCCCGGCGGCCCTCCCGCGCTGCCTGAGCGTCGCCACGGTGGGGCGCTTCTGCGCGCGCGACCCGAGCGCGACGGCCGACGCGGGCGCGACCATCTCGCTCACGGCGCGCTTCGGCACCCGTACGGGCTCGTTCGACCGCGCGCAGCACGGCGTCGACGGCGCCGACGGGGTCTACGTCGAGGCCCACTACGGCGGCGACCCGGCGTGCCCCACGATGAGCTCGCCCACGCCGCGGCGCACCTTCGTGCTGAGCGGCGTGCGCGCGGGGCGGGGCGTGCAGACCGAGGCCGACGGGGTGACCGCGTCGCTGCTCGACTTCGGCGGCGACCTGGTGAGCGCTCCCGTGGCCCGCGCCACGGCCGTTCGCGTCACGCCGCGCGAGGTCACGCCCGGCGCGTCGGTCTCGCTCGACGTGAGCGCCACCTTCCCCGGAGGCTCCGTCGAGGGATCGTTCGTCGCCCCGCACTGCGCCTCGCTCGACGGGCGGTGATGGCCCTCCCCCCGTCCCCCTCCCGCGCGAAGCGCGGGAGGGGGTGCCTGCGAGTAGCCTGCATAGCCTCACCCCCCGCCCTCTCCCGCG
>JBDHVF010000722.1:0-4573 GCA_039809605.1 Polyangiales bacterium
GCCGTCGCGGGCGCGCGCGCCGTTGCCGGCCGCGGCGCTCGGGCGGTAGCGCAGCGCGGCGTTGGGCACGCGGAGCACGTTCTCGTGGCTCGCGGTGACGATGGTGACGGTGGCGGTCATGCCGGGGCGCAGCCGCTCGCCGGGGTTGTCGACGTCGATGACGGCCTGGTAGGTGACCACGCCGCTGGTGGTCGTGGGCGTGATGCGCAGCTCGCGCACCGTGCCGCGGAAGGTGTCGCGCGGAAAGGCGTCGACGCGCGCCGTGGCGGGCGTGCCCTCGCGCAGCTTGCCGATGTTGGCCTCGTCGACGTTGGCGATCACGCGCATGTGCGTGAGGTCGTTGTCGATGATGAAGAGCGTGGGGGTCTGCAGGCTCGCGGCCACGCTCTGCCCGGGGTCGACCGCGCGCGTCGCCACGATGCCGTCGATGGGCGCGAGGATGCGCGTGTACGTGAGGTTGGTCTCGGCGGCCTGGAGCGACGCCTCGGCCTGCGCGATCTGGGCCTGCGAGACGCCCACCGAGGCGCGCGCCGCGTCGCGGGCGGCGAGGGCGCTGTCGACGTCGGCCTGGGCGTTGAGCTCGCGGGCGCGCAGGGCCGTGGCGCGCTCGAGGTTGCGCTCGGCGAGGCTGAGGTTGGCGCGGTTCTGCGCGAGGTTGGCGCGGGCGGCCATGAGCTGCGCGCGCACCTGCGAGACCTGCGCGCGGTAGGGCGTGGGGTCGAGCTCGGCGAGCAGGTCGCCGCGGCGCACGCGGCTGTTGAAGTCGACCGCCACGTTGGTGATGCGCCCGCTCACCTGCGCGCCCACCTGCACCTGGAGCACGGGCTGCACGGCGCCCGTCGCGCGCACGGTCTCGGTGAGGTCTCCGCGCGTGACGGTGCCCGTGAGGTAGCGGGGCGCCGCGGGCGCGCGCACGCGCCGGGCGAAGACCACGGCCCCTGCCAGCAGGGCGAGCACCCCCAGCACCACCGCGGCGATCTTCAACCAGCGTCGGCGGGTGGGGACGCGTCGGAACGTGGCGCTCCGGTCGGGGCGCGGGGCGGTCTGGGAGGCGGGCGCGACAGCTTCCATGATGTCAACAAGTAGAGCACTCCGCGTGCCGGGCGGGTGCATCACGAAGGCTTCGAGGCGCGACGACGAGGCCCGCGGGCGTCGGGCCCGTCACCCGATCGAACAGGTGTCTCCCTGCGTGACGCCGCGGCGCGTCGGCCGCGCCGTGTGGCCCGCCCCACTTCCAACGCGCGCCGAACGGTGGTACCTCCGCGGACCGCCATGGAAACCCTCTCGCACTGGATCAACAACGCCCCGTCGCACGCCGCGCCCGAGCGCACGGGCGAGGTCTACAACCCCGCCACGGGCGAGGTTCAACGCAAGGTCGCGTACTCGACGCCCGCCGAGGTCGACGCCGCGGTGGCCGCCGCGAGCGAGGCCCTCGGCGCCTGGCGCACGACCTCGATCGCCAAGCGCACGCGGGTGCTCTTCGCGTACCGCGAGCTGGTCGAGAGGCACCGCGACGACCTCGCCCGGATGCTCACCCTCGAGCACGGCAAGGTGTTCTCCGACGCGCAGGGCGAGGTGCAGCGCGGCCTCGAGGTGATCGAGTTCGCGTGCGGCCTGGCCGACCTCACCAAGGGCACCTTCTCCGAGAACGTGTCGACCGAGGTCGACTCGTACGCGATCCGCCAGCCCGTGGGCGTGGTGGCGGGCATCACCCCGTTCAACTTCCCCGCGATGGTGCCGATGTGGATGTACCCCATCGCCATCGCGTGCGGGAACACCTTCGTGCTCAAGCCCTCGGAGCGCGACCCCTCGGTCACCAACCTCTGCGCCGAGCTCTTGAAGAAGGCCGGCCTGCCCGACGGCGTCTTCAACGTGGTGCACGGCGACAAGGTGGCCGTCGACCGGCTGCTCGAGCACCCCGACGTGGGCGCGGTGAGCTTCGTGGGCTCGACCCCCATCGCGCGGTACATCTACGAAACGGGCACGCGCAACGGCAAGCGCGTGCAGGCCCTCGGCGGCGCCAAGAACCACATGGTGGTGCTGCCCGACGCCGACATGGACCTCGCCGCCGACGCGGCCGTGGGCGCGGCCTACGGCTCCGCGGGCGAGCGCTGCATGGCCATCTCGGTGCTGGTCACCGTGGGCGACGCCGCGGACAAGCTCCTGCCGAAGATCCGCGAGCGCATCGCGGCGCTCAAGGTGGGCAACGGCCTCGACCCCTCGTCGCAGATGGGACCGCTCATCACCCGGCAGCACCTCGACAAGGTCTGCGGCTACGTCGAGCAGGGCGTGCGCGAGGGCGCCGAGCTGCTCGTCGACGGGCGAACGCTCAAGGTGCCCGGCCACGAGAAGGGCTTCTTCGTCGGCCCCACGCTCTTCGACCGCGTGGCCCCCGCGATGAGCATCTACCAGGACGAGATCTTCGGCCCGGTGCTCGCGACCGTGCGCGCGGGCTCGTACGACGAGGCCGTGAAGCTCATCCACGCGCACCGCTACGCCAACGGCGTCGCGATCTTCACCAACGACGGCGGCGCGGCGCGCAAGTTCCAGAGCGAGATCCAGGTGGGCATGGTGGGCGTGAACGTGCCCATCCCCGTGCCCATGGCCTACTACTCCTTCGGCGGGTGGAAGCAGTCGCTCTTCGGCGACCTGCACATCTACGGCCGCGACGGCGTGCAGTTCTACACCCGCAGCAAGGTGGTGATCTCGCGCTGGCCTGATCCTCGCTTCCGCGGCGTCGACCTCGGGTTCCCGCAGAATCGCTGAGGCCCCGCAGACCTTCCCGCGTGGCGCCGTGGCTGTTGACCCGGCTTCGGAGCGCGATCTAGGCTCGCGCCGCCTCTCGCACGCTGTCGCCGGGGCGAACGCTCCACGCACCCGCCGTAGGAACGCTGAACCGATGAGCCTCGTCTCGTCCCGCACCGCCGCGCGAATCCTCCACGTGCTCCCGCGCGAGCGCATCACGCGCCTGGTGGGCCGCGTGGCCGAGCGGCCCGTGCCGCGCGCGGTGCTCGACCCGCTCCTCTCGGCGTACGTGCGCGCGTTCAAGGTCGACCTCGACGAGGCCGAGGTGCCCGCCCGGGGCTTCGCGAGCTTCAACGAGTTCTTCACCCGCAGGCTCCGCGAGGGCGTGCACTCGGTCGACCCCGACCCCGACGCGGTGGTCTCGCCGGCCGACGGCCGCCTCGACGACGCGGGGCCCGTCGACGCGTCGAGCCACTTCGTCATCAAGGGCCGCGACTACGACGCCGCGGAGCTCCTCGGCAGCGCGACCGACGCCGCGCGCTACCACGGCGGCCGCTACGCGATCGTGTACCTCTCGCCGCGCGACTACCACCGCGTGCACGCGCCCGTCGACGGCGTCGTGCGCGGCGTGCGGCACATGCCCGGCACGCTCTACCCGGTGAACGCCATCGGCGTCGAGCACGTGCCGGGGCTCTTCGCGCGCAACGAGCGCGTGGTGGTGCACCTCGACACCGAGCGCTTCGGCGACGTGGCCGTGGTCTTCGTCGGCGCGTTCATCGTCGGTAGGATCACCCTCACCTTCGACGCGCCCGCGCGCCCCCCCCACGGCGGCGCCCCCGCCGAGCGCCTCTACGACCCCGCCGTCGCGCCGCGCTTCGCCCGCGGCGACGAGCTCGGCGCCTTCCTCCTCGGGTCGACCGTGGTGCTGCTCTTTCAGAAGCCCCGCGAGGGCGCGTGGCGCGACGAGGCCCGCACCCCCTTCGGCCCCGTGCGCATGGGCCAGCCCATCGCGTGGCGCGCGCGGGAATGACCCCAATGATCGACAGCACGCCGCCGCGTCCGATCGAGAGCCACGACCCGCACCCCGACGAGGCCGCCCCGCGCGCGCCCCGTCGCAGCCGCCACCAGCTCCGCCTCCCGAACGACCTCACGCGCATGGACGCCACGGACGACACCTCCCCCATCGCCGACGCCCCGGCGCGCGAGCCCACGGCCGCCGCGCTCCTCACCTCCCCTTCGCTGCCCACTTCGACGTCCGCCGACGCCGTCGAGGCCCCCACCGAGCCCCGCCCCCCGGCGGTGGCGAGCGAGGCGCCGCCCTCCGACGTCGAGGTCACGCTCGACACCGAGACCACCAGCACGGTCTCGGTGCCGCCGCCCCCGCCCACCCCGCCGCTCCCCCTCGTCGCCGCGGCCCCCTCGCCCGACGCCCCGCCGGCCGCGCCCCACAGCTCGATGCTCGTGGTGAGACGGCGCGTGCGCAACCTCGGTCACGGCACCGCCGGCCCCGACGAGGCGAGCGCGCAGAGCCCCCCCGGCGCGAGCTCCCCCGCCCTCGACGGGGCCTCGCAGGCGCCGTCGACGAAGCTCCCCGACCTCGGCGTGGACTTCACCGAGGCCCCCGCTGCGAGGGCCCCCGAGGCCCCGATCGACGGCGTCGCGCAGGCCCTCGACCGCGCCTCCGCGCGCGTCGCCACGCCGCCGCCGCTGCCCGCAGTGCGCGTCGAAGACGCCGTGCCGAAGCGGCCGTCCACGCCGCCGCCGGCGTCCCCGACCCGTCGCGCGTCGACCCCGCCGCCGCCGCTGCCGGGCGCTTCGACCCCCGCGC
>JBDHVF010000723.1:0-4572 GCA_039809605.1 Polyangiales bacterium
GATGGCCGGCTCGAGCCCGCCCCGGATGATGACGTTCGCGGCTACGGACAGCATGAACGCGGCCATCATGATCGCGCAGGCGGTCAAGCCCGCGCGCTCGTCGCTGCGCGCGCTGGGGCGGGCGTCGTTCGCCGCGCAGCCCGCGATGCGCGCGGCGCCGCGGTGGCCGCCGCGGAGCCTCGACGCGCGCTACTACGACCCGTGGACCACGTGGATCGACGACCCGCAGTACACCTGGGTCGAGCTCGTGGCGCTCGACGCGATGCTCCGCGGCGCGGGCGGCGCCCCGCTGCGCTTCGCGCTGCCGGTGCACGTGATCTACGAAGCGGCGGGGCCCATCTGCGAGGCCGACGTGGTCACGGCCAACGTCGCGCGCTTCCGCGGCGTGTCGCGCGCGGCCGAGGCCGACTGGGACACGCCCTCGATCGACCCCTTCACCGCCGACGCCGTCACGCCCGACGACGTCTACGGCTCCGGCGACCCGTCGCCCCCGCCCGCCGAGGCTCCCCACCACGCGCCCTACCCCAAGGACCCGAGCGACCACTCGACCGAGGACTTCAAGCACCATTTCACCCACGACGCGGGCTCCGCCGACTGCGCGCCCTCGCACGGCCACCACGACGCGTCGCACGGGCACCACCACCACACCAGCGACTGCTCCACCGACTGCTCGCACCACCACGACTGCTCGCACGACTGCTCGCACCACCACGACTGCTCTCACGACTGCTCGCACGACTGCTCGCACGACTGCTCGCACGACTGCTCGCACGACTGCTCGCACGGGCACCACTGAGCCATGGAGGCGCTGCGCTACGCGGACGCGGCGGTGCTCCGGGCCCCCGGCCTCTACGAAGGGATCGTGCGGGGGAGGCGCTTCGTGCACAACCCCGCGGCGCACGACGCGCTGGCGGTTCTCTCGTCGCGCGCGGCGCGGCTCCTCGACGCCGCCGACGGGCGCACGGTGGGCGAGATCGCGCGCGACACGGGCGACGCGGCCGAGGACCTCGCGGCCGAGGTGCCGCTGCTGGCCCGCAACGGCTTCGTGACGGGCGAAGGGCTCCCGAGCCCCGCGTGCCCGCGGGTCGAGCGCACGTTCAACGTCTGGGTGCACGTCACCAACGCGTGCAACCTCGACTGCCCCTACTGCTACATCGAGAAGGACGCCCACGCGCTCTCGGAGGAGACCGCCGCGACGCTGCGCGAGGCGCTCGTCACCACGGCGCGCCGGAGCGGCGTGAGGCGCGTGCACGCGCGCTTCGCGGGCGGCGAGCCGATGCTGCGCTTCGCGTTCATCCGGCGCTTCTTCGAGGCGACGCACGCGGCGCTGCGGGCCGAGGGCGCGGAGCTCACCGCGGCGATTCTCACCAACGGCACCGTGGTGCCCGACGGCGCCACGGCGTGGATGCGCGAGCACGGCGTGTCGGTGTCGGTGTCGCTCGACGGCGTCGGGGCCGTGCAAGACGCGATGCGCCCCACGGTCGGCGGCGGCGGCTCGTTCGAGCGCGTGCGCGCCGGCGTCGACCGCCTCGTCGCGGGCGGCGTGCGGCCGTACATGCTCACCACGGTGTCGGCCGCGAACCTCGAGCACGCGCCCGCGCTCACCGACTTCTTTCTCGACCGGGGGCTGGGCTTTCGCTACTCGCTGGTGCGCGACCTCGAAGGGGGCGCCTCGCTGCTCGACCACCGCGGGCCGGGCTGGCGTCGCGACGGCTCGCTCGTCACGCTGCGGCGCGGGCCCGAGGCGCCGCGCGGCCCGGCCATGCTCGAGGGCGACGCGCTGCGCCGCGTGCAGGAGGTCTTCGGCGAGTGCTACGCGCGCATCGAGGCGCGGATGCCCGTCGCGCCGTCGTTCCGTCGCGCGCACCGCTTCTGCGACCTCGAGCTGCGGCGGCCCATCGGCAAGGCCTGCGGCGCGGGCGAGAGCTACGTGGCCGTGTCCGACCGGGGCGTGGTCTCGCCGTGTCAGGCCGCGCTCCACCGCGAGGGCGCGCGCGACCTCGCGCCGGGCGAGTCGCTGGTCGACGTCGCGCCGGCGCTCTCGCAGCTCGGCGACTTCCGCCGCCGCGCGGTCAACGACGAGTGCGGGCGCTGCGCGTTCCGGCGCTCGTGCGCCGGGGGATGCCCGCTCCTGCTCCACCGCCGCGACGGCCACGTCAACGGCCGCAGCCCGTACTGCGAGGTGTTCCGCTACGTGATCCCGCGCATCCTCCGGGTCAGCGCGCTCGAGGTGCTCCTCGACGCCGAGGCGCGCGGGGCGGCGGCCGCCCGGTGACGGCGACGGCTCGCTGGCCTGCGGGCTGCACGCTCCCCTCGAAGCGCTCAGGGAGGCGATGCGTCATGGCCACACGGAGCAACGGCGGCAGCGGATTCGATGACACCGAGACGAGCTTCGGCGGCGCCGACGCGGTGCCCGACACGCCCGACATGCCCGGCCACGGGACCGAACCCCAGCAGCCCCCCGACGGCGTGGCCCGCGCGATCGTGGCGCCCGCGGGGCCGGGCATCGCGGGCTGGGCCATCGGGGTCGTGAGCCTGTTCGTGTTCGCCGCGTACGCGTTCGGCGTCTGGAGCAGGTGACCCATCGCTCGTGGCAGAGCTCCACAGGGTGCGCGGGCGCTCGTCGGTCGCCCGCGAAGAAAAAGTGCGGAGCCCCTCAAGGCTCGTCCGTGGCCGCCGTTGAAAAAGGTGGAGGACGACGCCCATGGGACACGCTCACCACTTCCTCTCTCGCCTCGACCGGGTCTCGCAGGACCACGTGGAGCTGGCGCTCTCGCTCTACAACGACCCCGACCTCCTGCGGCTGATCCTCGCCGAGTGTCGCGCCCCCGACGCCGAGCGCGTGGCCATCTCGCTCGCCGACCCGGTCGAGGGTCCCTTCGTGATCGTCACCCGCGACGGGGCCTTCGTGACCTGTCTGGGTGAGGGCATGCACGTGAAGGTGCCGGTGATCACCCGCGCGCGCCTCGACGCCGTGGTCGACCGCGTCGAGATGCTGCGCGAGCGGCGGGAGATGTCGAAGCGCCTGTGCCCCGACGAGCGCGCCAGCACCCGGCTCGTCGAGCGCATCTACACCGCGGGGGAGCACCTCTCGCGCGAGGAGTTCCTCGCGCTCGCGGCGATGCAGCCCATGCTCTGGAGCAAGCTCCTCGCGGGGGTCGAGAAGTCCGGGGAGGCGCTCGCGGACCTGCACGAGGCGCTGCGCGGCGTCGACGTGCGTCGCCCCTTCAAGCACGACGCCGAGGTGCTCGAGATCTGGTGGGAGGCCTCGTGGTCTCTCAAGCACATGCTCCTGCTGATCGGCCTCGACGCGCAGCGCGCGACGCTCGAGCGCCTGCCGGCGGCGACCCTCGCGTCGATGCGCCGCGCGTTCACCCACCCCGCGACGGCCGTGGGCCTCTGGCCCGTGATGGCCGCGGGCGCCTGGAGCAGCGCGCGCTTCGACGACGCCTTTCTCCACCTCTGTCAGCGCCGCTACCGCGAGGCCACGACGCGCGCCGACGTGGTCGAGAACGCCGCGGCGCTCTTCGCCCTCGCGGGGCGATCGAGCTACTTCCGCAAGGCCGCGCAGCGGGCGCTCGCGCCGGGCGAAGCCCGCGCGGCCAACGACGGCCCCGCGCGCGAGGCGCACGCGCTCAAGGTCCAGCTCGACGCCGCGCTCCGCGAGGCGATGCAGCGCGGCACCGACCGCCTCGAGCTCGACGCCGCCGTCGCGGGCGCCACGCGCTTCCTCGAGCACCGCGCCGCCACGTCGCGCTGGAACGGCTGGCAGGCCCTCCGCGACATCCCGCTCGACCTCGCGCGCGTCGCCCTGGTCGACGACGTCGCCCCCGCGCTCTCGGGCGGCGCCGACCCGGCCCAGGCGCTGCGCCTCCTGCCCGCCATCGCGCGCATGCGCCCCGAGCAGTTCTACCTCCCCGCGGAGCTGCTCCAGAAGGTGCGCGAGCCCCAGACCTCGCTCCGCATCCGCGAGCTGATGGCCCGCATGATCCCGCGCGACGCGCGCCCCAAGGCCGTCGTCGCGGGGCGCAACGAGCCCTGCCCGTGCGCCTCGGGCAAGAAGTACAAGAAGTGCTGCGCGGTGGCGCGCAACGACGCCCGCCGCGGCGAGCCCGACGACGACCTCTCGCTCGCGACCTGCCTGCGCGGCCGCGCCGCGTAGCGCGCCCGCGCCACGCCTCGCCTCGTCGTGCGACACTCGCCGCCATGACCACGCCGCTCGTGCCCTGCGAGGCCTGCGCCCGCCACCTCCGCGCCGACGAGGCGCTCTGCCCGTTCTGCCGCGCCACGCGCACACCCCAACAGCTCGCCTACGCGCCCGTGCCTCGCATGTCGCGCTCGGCGCTCGCCGCCCTCGGCGCGGTGCTCACCGTGGTGCCCGCCGCGTCGCTCGTCGGTCTCGGCGAGGCCGACGCGCGGCCCCCCCACGCCTCGCCGCGACCGCTCTACGGCGTGCCCCCGAGGCCTCGTCCGCCGCAGCTCCTCCCGCCCGACGCAGGCGCCCCGCACGACGCGGGCGCCGACGCGAGCGCACCGCCCGATGCCGGCGTCGACGCGGGCGCGCCGCGCGAC
>JBDHVF010000724.1:0-4570 GCA_039809605.1 Polyangiales bacterium
TCGCCCGCGCGCAGGCGCTCGAGGGCGCGACGGTCACCACCTACCGCCACGCGCGCCTCGACGCGCCGCCGTTCGAACGCGCGCTGCTCCCGCTGCTCGACGGAACGCGCGACCGCGCCTCGCTCGTCGACGCGCTGCGTGCGCGCCCCGAGGCCGACCCGTATGCGGGCGCCGCGCTCGCGGGCCGCTGCGAAGAGGCGCTCGACTGGCTCGCGCGCAACGCCCTGCTCTCGACGTGACCACCCCCCTCCTCCTGCCGCGATTGCGCGCACCCGCGGCGAGGCGCGCGCAGCGACGCCCCGGTCGCGCTGTGGCAGACTCGCGCGCCCCGAATGCTGCCCCGACACCTCGCGCTCGCCGCCACGCTCGCCGCCCTCGGATGCACCTCGTCGTCCGACACCACCCCGCCCGACGACGCGAAGTCGCCCGACGACGTCGCCGCGCCCGACGTCTCGTCGCCCGACGCGCCGTTACCCGACGTCGCGCCGCCCGACGTTGCCCCCTTCGACGCGAGCGCCGACCTCCCTCCCCTCGACGCGACCGCCGACGTCGCGCCCGACGCGACCGCCGCGCTGCGGTGCCCGACGACGTTCCGATACGTTCCCCCCGCGGGCCGCACGCCCTCGCGCGTCGAGGTCACCGGCGAGTGGAACGCGTGGGCCAACCCCGGCGTCGCGATGCGCGCCGACGGCCGCGGGGGCTTCGCCGTCGACGTGCCGCTCGCGCCGGGGCTCCACGGCTACAAGCTCATCGTCGACGGAGACTGGCAGCTCGACCCCGAGGGCGCGCGGCGCAAGTACGTCGGCGGCGTGGAGAACTCCGCCGTGCTCGTGCGCGACTGCCGCGCCCCCTCGCTCGCGCTCGCGTCGGGCACGGCCTCGCGCCCCTCGGCGGGCACCGGGAGCTACCGCGCCGAGGTCGCCGTCACGCCGGGCGTCGAGGGCGCGGCCGTCGACCCGACGAGCGTGCGCGCGACGATGCGCCACGACGAGTCGACGCGACCGCTCGCGGGCGTGACCTTCGACGCGGAGACGGGCCGCGCGCGCTTCGAAGCGACGGGCCTCGCCGACGGCAAGTACACCGTCACCGTCGAGGCCTCCGATCGCATGGGACGCGCGGCGGCGCCGCTGCGGCTGGTGTTCTGGGTCGAGGCCGAGCCCTTCACGTGGGAGGGCGCCACGATCTACATGGCGATGGTCGACCGCTTCGCCAACGGAGACCGCACCAACGACGCGCCGCCCACCGACGGCGTCGACGCGCGGGCCGACTACCAGGGCGGAGACTTTCAGGGCCTGCGCGCGCGCGTCGCCGACGGCACGCTCGACCGCCTCGGCGTGCGCGCGATCTGGGTCGCGCCCGTGAACCGCAACGCCGACGGCGCGTGGCTCGCCTCCGACGGCGTGCACCGCGTGATGGGCTACCACGGGTACTGGCCCGTGCGCGCCCGCGAGGTCGAACCCCGCCTCGGCGGAGACGCCGCGCTGCGCGCGCTCATCACCGAGGCCCACGCGCACGGCATCCGCGTGCTGCAGGACTTCGTCGTCAACCACGTGCACCGCGACCACGAGTACTTCCGCGACCACCCCGCGTGGTTTCGCACGGGCTGCGTGTGCGGCACGGCGGGCTGCGACTGGACGGCGCGGCGCCTCGACTGCCTCTTCACCGACTACCTGCCCGACGTGAACTGGTCGGTGCCCGAGGTCTCCGAGCGCTTCGCCGACGACGCCGCGTTCTGGATCGACCGCTTCGACTTCGACGGCCTGCGCGTCGACGCCGTGAAGCACGTCGAGGACATCGCCGTGTACAACCTCCGCGCGCGCCTGCACGACGACTTCGAAGCGTCGGGCCAGCGGGTCTTTCTCACGGGCGAGACCGCGATGGGGTGGAGCGACTGCGGCCTCGACTGCAACCGCGGCGAGTACGACACCATCTCGCGCTACGTCGGCCCCCGCGCGCTCGACGGCCAGGCCGACTTCGTGCTCTACCACGCGGTGCCCTACCGGGCGTTCGCCTCCGACGCGCGGGGCATGCTGCACGTCGACTACTGGACGCAGCAGAGCCAGGCCCGATACCCCGCGGGCGCCGTGATGACCCCGTACGTGGGCAGCCACGACACCGCGCGCTTCGTCACGCTCTCGACCTACCGCGGGCAGGGGCCGGGCCTCGACCCGGGCATCCCCGGGCGACAGTGGGACGGCGTCGCCGAGGCCCCGCGCTCGCCCGACGCGTACGCGCGCCACCGGCTCGCGATGAGCTGGGTGCTCACGATCCCCGGCGCGCCGCTGCTCTACTACGGCGACGAGCACGGCGACTGGGGCGGCGCCGACCCGAACAACCGCCGCATGTGGCGCGACCCCACCGCGCTCACCGCCGACGAGCAGGCCACGCTCGCCCACGTGCGCGCGCTCGGCACGGCGCGCCGCGAGCTCGTGGCGCTGCGCCGCGGGTCGTACGTCTCGCTCGACGCCACCGAAGAGACCCTCGTGTTCGCGCGCGTCTTCGAAGGCCACGCCGCGCTCGTGGGCCTCTCGCGCGCGTCCGCGCCGCGCGAGGTGACCGTGCGCCTGCCCGGCGGCGTGGGCCTCGCCGACGGCGCGACCTTGCGCGACCGGCTCGGCGGCGCGGGCGCGCACGTGCGGGGCAACGCCGTGACCGTCACGCTCCCGCCGTGGGGCGCCGCGGTGCTCGCGGAGTGAGGCCACGCCCCTCCTCCCGCGTCCGCACGAGGGGAGGGCTCAGAACGCGTACGTCGACACGGCCACGCGCCGCCCGTCGGGGTCGCGGAAGTACGTCGTGTGCGCGGTCTCGGCCTCGACGACGACGCGCGCGCGCACGGCCTCGCGCGCCTCGGGCGTGACGGCGAACGCGACGAGCTCCATCGAGCCCGCGGGCACGCCGGGCTCGCCCTCTGCCCGGCGCTCGATCATGAGCACGGCCCCGCCGAGCGAGAGCCACACGGAGTACCCGGGCTGCTCGCGCACGACCGCCAGGCCGAGCACGTCGCGGTAGAACGCCGCCGCGCCCGCGACGTCGCGCGTGCGGAGAGCGAGGTGATGCACGGCGGGCTCCACGGCGGCTCCTCCTGGCGAGACCCTCGAAAAACCCTCGCACGAAAGGCTCCGCGGTCGCCACCTCGTTCCGCGCTTGAATCGCACCGCGGAGCGGTGCTACCCCCACGGGCCACCATGAGGACTCCCTTCTGGAACGTGGTTCGCGCGGGGGCCGCGGCGGGCGCGATCGGGCTCGCGGCGTTCGCGCACGCGCCCGAGGCGTCGTGCGACGAGCTGCCGGTGCCGGTGACCGTCGAGCGCCTCGACAACGGCCTGCGCGTGGTGATGAGCCCCGAGCACAGCGCCCCCACGGTGGCCATCGCCATCTATTACGACGTGGGCTCGCGCGTCGAGGAGCGCGGGCGCTCGGGCTTCGCCCACCTCTTCGAGCACATGATGTTCGAGGGCAGCGCCAACGTGGGCAAGGGCGAGCACTTCAGGCTCATCGCGTCGCGCGGCGGGTCGTTCAACGGCACCACGAGCGAAGACCGCACCAACTACTTCGAGACGCTGCCCTCGAACGCGCTCGAGCTCGGGGTCTTTCTCGAGGCCGACCGCATGCGCTCGCTCAACGTCACGGCCGAGAACTTCGAGAACCAGCGGCAGACCGTGATGGAGGAGCGCCGCCAGTCGTACGAGAACCGCCCGTACATGCTGTCGTTCCTGCGGCGCGACGAGCTCGCCTACCAGGGCTACTTCCCCTACGAGCACAGCACCATCGGCGACATGCGCGACCTCAACGCCGCGTCGCTCGCCGACGTGCGCGCCTTCCACGACCGCTACTACGCGCCCGACAACGCCGTGCTCTCGGTCTCGGGCGACTTCGAGCCCGCGCAGCTCATGGAGATGGTGCGCCGGCACTTCGGCATGATCCCCGCGCGCCACGCGCAGGCGTGGCACGAGCCCGCGCCCTTCCCCGCGCAGACCGCCGAGCGCACCGACACCGTGCGCGACCCGCACGCGCAGCTCGCGGCCTTTCACGTCGTGTGGCACATCCCCCCGCGGCGCACGCCCGACCACTACCCCCTCGAGGTGCTCGGCGCCGTGCTCGGCCTCGGCGAGAGCTCGCGGCTCCACCAGGAGCTCGTGAAGAACCGCGAGATCGCGGGCGAGATCAACGTCTACACCGACGACCGCCGCGGCCCCGACCTCTTCGGCGTCTGGTGCCTGCTCGCGCAGGGCCACACCGGCGAAGAGGCCCGCGCGGTCATCTACAACGAGCTCGAGCGCATCGGCCGCGAGGGCGTCACCGCGCAGGAGCTCGAGAAGGTCAAGAACCTCGTGCGGCGCCAGTTCATCTTCGGGCTGCAGAGCAACCTCAACCGCGCGCGCCAGCTCGCCGAGTTCGAGCTCTACGACGGCAACGCGGCCCTCCTGCGCACCGAGCTCGACCGCTACCTCGCCGTCACCCGCGACGACGTGCAGCGCGTCGCGCGGCAGTACTTCGCCGCGAGCAACCGCACCGTGCTCGACGTGCTCCCGGCCGAGCGCGCCGAGGCCCCGTCGGCGCAGACGCCCAC
>JBDHVF010000725.1:0-4562 GCA_039809605.1 Polyangiales bacterium
CGTGATCGACGGTCACGCGAACTTCGCGCGAGGTGATGTCCGCGGTCACCGAAGTACGCGGCGCCAATCACACGGCGCGGTCGTGAGCAACCACAGAGCGGGTCAGATCGGGATGGGGGGCCGACACCGCGTACGTCCGAAGGGCTCATCCACAGCAACAAGGATTGAGCGCGGGGTCGCGACAGCACAGCGACGTGGTTGGCCGCGACAGACGTCGCCGACGCGAGCGAACCGCGGCGTTCGATGGTGCGTTCCTCACGGCGAGCGCGCCGCAGCACGCGCCGCGCGGCGACGATCAGGACGGGGCAGCGGGCACTGGTTCGCCCTCCGAACCATCGGGTCGAACTCGGTGATGGCGCTCCACGCACCCTCCACGACGACGTTCCGCGACGCACTGAGACATCGTTCTGACCGAGCGGGCTCCGCGTGCGCTACCGATGCGACCCGCCGATCGTACGCGACCGAACGATCATCGCCTGCTCCGTGATCGCGCGGTGCGATCGATGCCCCGCGGGAGGCTGCGTAGGGCTCATCGACGGCTCACGCAGCGAAAGCCCAGGTTGGGCGAGGCGTAGTCGGGCGCGATCGGCTCGCGCGCCGTGGCGGTGAGACGCGACGGGTCGGAGTGGCGCCATCCCCCGCCCCTCGCGACGTGAACCCTGCTCGCGGGGTCACCCACCGGGTCACGAGCGTCACCGGCCGTGTACGAGCCGAAGCCATCCTCGGCCCACTCCCAGACGTTGCCGAGCAGGTCGTCGATGCCGCGAGCCGTGCGCCCCGCGCCGAAGCTCCCCACGGGCGCCGTCGCCGCGAACGCGTCGTGGTGCTCGGGGAAGCGGGCCAGCGAGGGGTACCGCGCCACGCACTCGTCACCGCAGACGTTCGCGCCGACATCCACGGGCGACGCACCAGGCGTCAACTCTCGCGCGACGCGCTCCCACTCGGCCTCGGTGGGGAGCCGCCCGCCCGCCCACTCGCAGAACCCGCGCGCCTGATGCCACGTCACGCAGTTGATCGGGTGCACGTCTGCGCCGTCCGCGTGCGCGGTGCAGGGGCCCGTTGGATCGACGGTTCGCGCCCCTTCGAGCGTCGCGTCGGAGCACTGGCCCGCATCGACGCAGGCGCGGTACTGCGCCGCGGTCACCTCGGTGCGATCGACGCAATACGGCGAGAGCGTGACGTCGTGGGCGGGCCGCTCTTCGAGGGGCCCATCGTCTCTGCCCATGACGAAGCGCCCACCCCCGACGAAGGCCATCGAGGGCTGACAGCGTTCGCGCGTGGGGCGCTGCCGACAAGGCACGCCGCCACCGTCGCCACGCCACGCGACGGGGCAGGCGCCGCGCAGCTCGTCGGGCCGGGCGAAGAGCCAGCCCTCACGACCGCTCGCAGGCAAGCGCACCTTGAACTGCCGCGTGCCGGCGCGCAGCAGCGCCCCGTGCGCCAGGACCTGCAACGTCTCGGTCACTCGCAGCTCGGGGCCTATCGACTCGCAGGTCTCGCGAGGGCGCAGGTGAAACTCCCCCACGGGCACGAGCGTGCACGTCGCCGCGTCGCCCGTGCGCACGAAGAATGCCGCCGCGACGCACGCCGCGAAGACCGCGAGCGCGACGACCGCGGCGAGACGCTGCCGACGAAAGACGCGGCGCGAGGGGCGAGCCGCCGACGCGGCCGCGGGCGCGCATTCGAGGAAGCGGCACACCTCCGGCGAGCGCGGTCGCTCGAGGCACCGATCGTAGAGCCACTCCACGAGCGAAGGCATCTCGCCGAGCACGCTGCGGGCCGCGCGCTCGAGGCGCTCCGCGTCGTCGGTGTTCGCGTGGCTGCCGAGGTTGCCCTTCAGTCGCACCTCGTCGAGCGCCCCTCGCGCGGCCTCGGAGAGCGGCACCGGAAGCCGCGCGGTCCTCAACTGCTGCTGGAGCTGCTGGAGCTCTCGCTTCGCGGGCTCGATCCTGCACGCCGCGAGCGCCGCGCAGCACGCAGCCTCCGCCGCGGCGCGCGCATGGTTCAACGTGGCCGCGGCGTCGCCGTACTCCCACGATCGGAGCGCGCCACCCAACCTCGAGTCGAGGATCGCGAGCCAGCGAGGGACGTCCTCGGGCACGAAGCGCGGATCGGTGTCGCCCATCGGAGTCGCGGCTCGCGAGTGTACACGAGCAGGACGTCGAAGAGATCAGCTCCCCGAGCGCCGCCGCGCGCGCGAGATGATCTGGTCGACGTTCGCGCGCGACGTACCGACGGCCCGCGCGATCGCCTCGCGCGCTTCGCCCCAGGCGTCTGCGAGCATGACCTCGAGCTCGCGCGCGTCGAGCGCGTCGAGCCGTTGGCGCGCGTCGACGCGGTAGATCGCGCTCGCCTCCTCGGCGTCGTAGGGCCCCTCGTCGTATCGGCTCGGCTCCGCGGGCTCGTCAGCGGTCGCGAGGCGCGAGCGGCCGCTGCGCATCCACGAGATCGCGTCGCGCCAGAGCACCGTGCGAAAGAAGGCCCGCGGTCGCTCCGCGGAGACCACCTCGGGGAGCTTCGCGAGCAGCGCCTCGATCGCGAGGTCCTCGCGGCGCGCGTCGTCGAGGCCCCGCAGCCCGCGCAGCACCCGGCGCCCCTCGACGATCGCGAGCGCGTAGAGCTCGCCGAACGCCGCGCACGACCACGCCGACGGCGCGTCGCGAATCGCGGCGGCGAGCGCGCCCCAGGCGTCGCCCTCGCGCTCCGCAGCCGTGCCAGACACCCCGGACACACGAGTCCCATGCGATCGGCGCATCGCTGCCCCTCCCTCGTCGAAGCTCCGCGCAGCCTCGCGCCGCCCTTCGGCGCCATCTCGCGGACGCCACGGAAAGAGCAACCTCGATACCACCCGCGACCGCCCCGAAAATCGGGCGGAAGCCTCGCGGCGTGAGTCGCCCACGCTCTCCGATTCGAGAGGCGGTCCTATCCGATTCGAGAACGGCGCTCGAAGGCGCGGCTGTCAGAAGCGCGCGGCGTCGAGCGTCCAAGGGCGCGATGGCACCCCCAGCGCCGTACGTCATGGGCCTCGGCCGAAAGGACGCGGTCTCCGAGCCTCGCCTCGAGCCCTGGCAGCGAGCGCTGCGAGCGGGCGACTGCTTCGTCGCCGCGACGCGGGAGGGCGAGGCGCAGGCGTTCGCGTGGGTGATCGTGCTCGACGCGGCCGAGGGGGCAGCGCTCCTCCGCGGGCGCCGCTACTCGCGCGACGCGCCCCGCGGCGTGGAGGAGGTCGTGCCACGCGCGGCCGCGCTGTTCCCGCTCACGGAGGCGCAATTCCTCGCGGCGAGGCGGGCGGGGTGGCCGCGGCGGCTGCGCGCGGTGCAGGCCCTCGCGGGCCTGGTGGCAGGCGGGAGCGCATGACCGTACGCGCTCGGGTCACCGCTCGTCGGCGCGAGGGAGCAACCGCTTCTGGTAGCGCGACCATCGCTTGATGAACGCGTTGCTCGGGTTGCGCAGCGAGGCCGGGTCCGACGCGCCTTCGAGCAGGTTGTCGGCCGCGATCCTGCGCCACGCCTCGGCGTTGCTGCCGGCAGCGTCGCGGGCCTCGATCAGGTAGCGCAGCTCCCAGCGCTCGACCTTCGACAGCTTCGCCCACTCACCCGGACGCACCCGCGCCTCGACCGCTCCCCACCCCTCCTCGCCCTCGGGGCCCTTCGCCTCCAACGAACGCCAGCGTCGGGCGAGCTCGTCGAGCTCGGTGTCGACGTGCCTCCGGGTGATGGTCACCAGCCGGGGCTTCTCGGCGCCGCGTCGATCCGCTTCCTTCTCGGTCCGCCCCGCGCCGCCGTCGGCCCAGGCGCGCATCGCGAGACGCTCGGCCGACTGCTGCACGTCGCGGTGGTTCCAGAGCCACGAGCTCGCGGGCGAGAACGCGAAGTCGAGCAGCCGACGGCGCGCCACGTCGTCGAAGACGAAGCGCACGGGACGCGCCGTGGCATAGTGGGGAGCGAGCGTCTCGAGGTTGCGCAGGTACGCGACGACGACGCGGTGTCGCATGACCGCGAGCGGCGGAAGCCTCAAGTGGTGGGTCGAGATGCGCCCGAGGAGGTCGAGGCGAAAGCGGCTGTCGCTCGCCATCGCGTGCACGTCGCGGTTGGTGCCGAAGATCAACCGCACGTCGACGTGCTGGGGCCTGTCTGCGCCCACGGGCGTGACCGCGCGGTGGCGCGTGCGGCCGTCGACGTCGAGGGCCGTCAGGAGCTGCACCTGCATCTCCAGCGGCAGGTCGCCGATCTCGTCGAGGAAGAGCGTCCCCCCGTGGGCCTTGCGGAACGCGCCCTCGCGCGCGCTCGACGCGTTGGTGAACGCGCCCTTCACGTGCCCGAAGAGCTCGGACTGGATCAGCTCGCGCGGGAGGGCGCTCACGTTGACCGGCACCAGCTCGCCCTCGCGCCCGAGGTTGCGCTTCCACGCCTCGTGCAGGCGCGTCGCGGCCGCCGTCTTGCCCGCGCCGGTGGGCCCCGTGAGCAGCACGTTCCACGCGGCAGGCGCCCGCTCGAGCATCGCGATCGCGGGCTCGATCCCCGTGGCCTCCGGAGGCGCTCTCCAGACGGAGAGGCTCTCGT
>JBDHVF010000726.1:0-4562 GCA_039809605.1 Polyangiales bacterium
CGCCAGAGCGCCTCCCACGCGATGCACCAGCGGTCGTGCTCGACGCGGTCGAGCCACCGGAAGCGGGCGCCCGCCTCGCGGCCGTCGTCGTTCGAGGGCGCCTCGTCGCGCAGCCCCGTCGTGATCGATGCGATCTCCATGGCTTCCTCCTCTCGCTTTCACTCAACGACGCGGGCTCCGCGGGGCTTGAGCGCATCGAGAGGAAAATCGACGTCGGGGGAGCGCGCCGCCGCAGAGGAGCGGGCGCCTCCGACCGCGACGCCATGAGCTCCGACCGCCCGCGCGCCGCCTCCGACCGCGGGCGCCGTGGGATCGCTCCGCGCGCGCCCGTGGCGCTCCGTCGCTCGTCGACCTCCGACCCGTTGCCTCGCGGCTCCGACCGCTTCGCGCGCGCCTCCGACCGCGACGTCGCGCGCCTCCGACCGCGACGTCACGCGCCTCCGACCGCGTCATTGCGTTTCCCTTGACTCCGCGCGCGGTCCAACGGAACCCTTGGGGCCGCCGCGATGATCCCGCACGTCGCCTTCTTGCAGCCGCGCAACAACGGAACCCCGAGCTGGCCCACGGAGCCGCAGCCCGCGGGCGACGCCGCGACGGCCCCGACGCCCTCTCCGACCCCGTCGCCCGCGCCCGAGGCGCCGGGCACCACCAACGTCGGCAACACCACCGTCACGGTCACCCAGGGCGGCGGGTACCTCAACCAGGAGATGTGCGAGCAGGCCAACAAGAACGGCCTCATCGCCGCGGGCGGCTACGCCTTCGGGGCGTCGCTCGTGGGCATCCTCATCTTCATGGTGATGCGCAAGAAGCTCTGGGGCACCGCCTTCACGCGCTACACGGTGGCGGTGCTCACGGCGGCGATCCTCTCGTCGGTGCTCGTGGGCTGGGACCCGGCGCGCGCCGACGTGCTCGAGCGCTGCCTCGACCCCAACCAGGGTTTTACGCAGTACGTGTTCCTCGGCAGCATGATGGTCGCGCGCGCGCTGGTGCTGGGGCTCGTGCCCAGCGTGCTCGTCACGCTCGCGGGCTGCTTCGTCGCCAACCGCACCTAGAGACACTCCACGGAGACGCTCGCATGGACCTCGTCATCGCCGTCGGCGGCGGCGGACAGCACATCGCCCTTGCGGTCGCACGGCTCCTTCGGCTCGAGGCGCTCGCCGAGCCCGTCGAAGCCTTCGTGATCGACGCCGACAGCGACTCGCGCCTCGCCCAGAAGGTGCGCACCTTCGGCAACACGGTCACCCCCGCGACGCCGCACCCGCTCGAGGGCGCGCAGACCATCGTGCCCCCCTTCGCGCGCGACACGATGAAGGAGACGCAGTTCCGAAAGATCTTCATCGACGACCGGGCCGACCCGCTGGAGCGCGAGATCTTCGAGCTCTTCTACGACGAGGAGTCGGGCGGCGTGGACGGGGGCGTCGGGCCCGCGGGCGGCGTCGACATCGGCAAGGGCATGTTCGCCAACCCCTCGGTCGGCAGCGCCGTGTTCGCGTCGAGCAAGGCCGGCGCGATGGACCCGCTCTTCGGCCGCGCCCGCACCGCCGCCCGCATCTTCGTCGTGGGGAGCTTTCTCGGCGGCACGGGCGCGGGCATCACCCACCAGCTCATCAAGCTGGTGCGCGAGGCCGTGGGGCCCGCCAGGCCCATCTACGGGGCGTTCCTCCTGCGGTGGTTCGACCTGCCGCCGACGACGGGGCAGACCGTGGACACGGCCACGCTCCTGTCGAGCATGGGCCACGGGCTCGAGTACTTCTACCGCTACACCCGGCAGCTCCTCGACGCGTCGATGCTCCTGGGCGTGCCCGACAACCCCCCGGCGCAGGTGAAGGCCGTGCCCGCGGCCAACGACAACGACGAGACCGTGAGCCTCTACCCCCTGCTCGCGGCCTGGTCGCTCGTGACGCTGCCCGACAAGACCGACACGCAGGCCCGCGCCGCGCACCGCACCTACGGGCTCACCCACGACGACAACGACCCCATCTGGCCGCTGCGCCGCGCGTGGAACAAGCCGCGCAACCCCAACTCGCAGGACCCCCGCCTCGGCGCGCGCATCGTCGAGGCCGTGGTGCTCCAGGAGATCTACAGCTCGTTTCGCGCGAAGGACTCGGACTTCACCGAGTTCGACTACGAGAAGGGCAGGAGCACCTGGGGCTCGCTCATGGGCAACGTGGCGAAGAAGAACAACACCTCGGCCACGGCCATGGCGCGCGGGGTGCTCTCGGCGCTCGAGGCCCGCGGGGCGCAGTTGAGGTTCTCGACGTGGTGGTTCGGGCAGGTGTTCGGCGACGCCGACCTGTCGCAGTTCGGCGACACGCGCGCGCGCCAGCTCTACGCCGCGCGGAGGCACCGCACGTGGAAGGCCCCCGACGCGTTCAAGGTGCTCGTCGACGCGTTCGGGTTCGAGTCGAGCGCGGGCGCCGAGCGCTCGCGGCTGCACGACGCCACGCCCGAGGCCCTGATGGCCGAGAAGATCGAGCGCTCGCTGCTCGCCGCGCTCCGAGGCTGAGAGGGAACCGCCGATGCTTCACTCGCTGATCCCCGGCGCGGACGTGGCGCCCTCGACCGAGACCTTCACCATCGACCAGAAGAAGGGCGCGTGGACGCCTCCGCCCGCGCACCTGCGCACGCGGAGCTTTCCGACGCCCTTCGCGCAGGCCGAGATGATGTCTCACGTGCTCTCGATGCTGTCGCTCGACCCCGGCGCGCGGCAGCCCGAGCCCGAGACGGTCAACCCCAGGCTCCAGCAGAGCTTCGAACGGTGGCGGCTGCTCCTGCTCGCGCTCGTGCTCGGGGAGGTCACGCTCGAGACGATCGACCTGCGCCGCCCCGAGGTCGACAACTTCGGCGCGATGCTCGCCGACCTGCGCCCCGAGTGCCGCTTCTTCGGGCTGATCCGCGACGCGCGCAGGCCCGGCATGGAGGGCCGCAAGCTCCTGGTGGGCGCGACCGACCCGCTGTGCATGGTGTGGTGCGCGCCGCGCGCCGCGCGCGAGAACTACTGGAGCGAGCTCAAGACCCGCATCGACGCCAGCGCCGAGCGCGGCGAGGCGATGAAGATCCTCGCCGACTGGCGCGCCGTGCTCGACCGCGCGGGCATGTGGCAGCCCGGCCACGAGCTCGCGCCGCCGTGGATGAAGGCCCTGCAGGTGCTCCTGGGTGACGGCGCGCAGCCCTCGGGCGCGCTGCACACCGACGCGCGCTTCGTCGGCCCGGTGCGCCTGCGCGTGGTGCCGCGCACGGGCAGCGACCCCGACGAGGCCATCGTGTACCTGCCGGTGCGCGAGCCGGGGTGGGCCGCGCGCTTCGCCGAGCTGCTGTTCTTTCAGCCCGTGCGGCGCGACGCGGGCACCGTCGACCTCGTCGACCCCAACGGCCGCCCCGTGGTGACGGTGCGCATGACCCCGCGCGACACGAGCCGCGAGGCGGGGCTCAACCCCGCGCGCGCGTCGAGCGGCACCGACCTCGCGAGCACCGCGGGCTTCGAGCTCCTCGCGGGGGTGGGGCGTCTCGAGGGCGCCACGGGCACGGCGCGCGGCCACGGCCAGGCCCACTGGCTCGAGGACCACGCCAACGCGCCCGGCTACCGCTCGCTGGTGCTGAACCCGCTGCTCGCCGCGGCGGCGCGCTCGCACAAGCGCTTGCAGGCGAGCGAAGACGACGTGCGCGCGGTGCCGGTGCTCTACCCCGACACGGTGCGCCTGGTGATCGGGCAGGCCGAGGCGGTCGAGGGCGCCGACGTGCGCATCCACCTCTCGCGCGAGGTCACCAACCGCGTCGCGACGGGCACGCCCGCGCCGCAGACGGGCACCTCGATGGCGAAGTGGACGCCGGGCTCTCCCCTCCCCCGCATCGTGGCGGTGCCGGGCGCGACGGGCACGCTGAGCGTGGGCCTCGTGGAGCGCTTCGGCCCCGGTAGCTCGCCCGTCGACGTGGGCGAGCTGCGCGCCCTCGGGCTCGGGCTCTGGCTGTATTTCACGGGCGAGGCCGAGCTGCGCCCCGACGGCGCGCGGGTCCTCTGGACGGCCGACGAGGCCAAGGAGCTCTTCGGCCGCGTGCTGGTGCAGAGCGTCGAGCGGCCGCTCGAGGTGCTGCGCGACGCGATCGCCGCGGTGCACGGCGAGGCCGAGCGGCAGCGGGCGCGCGACCGGCTCGCGACGCTCCAGCGCTTTCGCGCGACGTGGCGCGCGGTGGGCGAAGGCGAAGGAGACCGCGTCGAGGTGCAGTCGGCGAGGCTCGGTCGCGTGGCGGCCGAGACCTTCGTCGAGTGGGCGCTGGGTGCGCCGGCGCCGGGCGCTCCCGCGGTGACGCTGGGTCACTTCGGGGTTCGCGCGGCGAACCCCACGGAGCACTTCGTGATCGCCGGGGCCGCGAAGCTCCCGCTCTTTCTCGACGTGTTCGCGCGGTGGGAGTGATGGCCCTCCCCCCGTCCCCCTCCCGCGGAAGCGGGAGGGGGTGCCTGGGAGTAGCCTGCATACCCTCACCCCGGCCCTCTCCCGCGAGGGCGCCTTGCCTTTAGCCAAATCCATCCGACACGTGCGCACCCGCGTGGCGGGGTTCACACC
>JBDHVF010000727.1:0-4558 GCA_039809605.1 Polyangiales bacterium
CCGGCAGGCACGGCCTCGGGCTCACCGTCGCCAGGGAGAGCGTGCTCCAGCACGGCGGCGAGCTCACGGCGCGCAGCGCGACGGGCGAGGGGAGCACCTTCACCGTGGCGCTACCGTCCGCGTCCGTCGGGCGCGACGAATGAGCACGTGGTGTGTGCGCGACAACCCGCTGCGTTCGCGAGGCGCGAAGCGACAACGCGCGCGCCGCGGCTGGGTGGGCGCGCGACGCCTCGTTGAGTCGCCGTCGCGTCGCGCGTAGCCTCCCGTCGCATGCGCATGCAGAAGAGTGGCACGGCGGCGAGCCTCACACGCCGCGCTCACGTCGCGCTGGCGCTCGTGGCGCTCGGCGCCTGCGGCGAGCCCTCACGCTACCCGGTCGTGTCGGGGCCGCGCGACTGGGGCGCGCACCCGGCCGTCGTCGCGCTCGACGCGCCCGAGGGAGCGCCGATCTACGCCGTGAGCGACGTGCACGGAGGCTACGACCGCCTCGTCGCGCTCCTCGCCCGTCACGGTCTGATCGTCGCGTCGCCTCCGGCGCCCGAGGCCGTGCGCTGGCGGGCGGGCGGCGCGACGCTCGTGGTCGTGGGAGACGCCTTCGACAAGGGCCCCGAGGGGCTCGAGGTCCTCGACCTGCTTCGCGCGTTGGAGGTCGACGCCAGGGCGGCTGGCGGCGCGGTCGTCTGCACGCTGGGCAACCACGAGGCCGAGTTCCTCGCGGACCCCGAGAACGACAAGGCGGCGGGGGCCGACGGCGTCGACCGCGAGATCCGCGCGCGAGGGATCACGCCCGAGGCCATCGCGAGCGGTCAGGACCCGCGCGGTCGCTGGCTGCGCGAGCGCCCCTTCGCGGCGCGCGTGGGGCGCTGGTTCTTCGCGCACGCGGGCGACACCCACGGCCGCTCGGTGGCCTCGCTCGAGCAGGCGCTCCGCGCCGCGGTGAACGCCGACGACTACCGGGGCGCGGAGGTCGTCGGCGCCGGCTCGATCCTCGAGTCGCGCGGCTGGTACGCGTCCGACGGCGGGATCGCGCTCCGATACGCGCGCGCCGTGGGCGCCGAGCACATCGTGTTCGGCCACGACCCCAACGCCCTCGGCGCGCGCGGGCGGATCGCCGTCGCGCAGGGCGGCGCGCTCCTGCGCATCGACTGCGGCATGTCGCCCGACGTGAACGACAGCGCCGGCGCGCTGCTCCGCGTGCGCACCGAGGCCGGGGTCGAGGTCGCCGAGTCGCTCGCGGCCGACGGCTCGGTGCGCGAACTCTGGCGCTCGCAGGGCGGGTGAGGGGGAAATCCCTCGAAGACGCGCGGGGTGGTGATCTCGTTGAAGCCTGCGTCCGCGAGCACGCGGTTGATCCTCACGCTCGTCGTGCTGCCCGCGCTCTACTCGCTCCTCGCGAAGCCCGCGTGGCGCGCGCCCTCGGCCGCGGCCGCCGCTCCGTCGTCGGCGGAGTGAAGCGCCCCGTCTTGACGACTTCTTGACGCCGACGCCGCGGGAATTGACCCCATCTTGATGCGCTCGGGCGCTAAGTCCTCTGGACGCGAGGAGGCGCCGCTGATCGCTCCGTGAGCCCGTACCGTACCCCCGCTCCCGTGCCTCCGCGCGGGCCCGACGGCACGTGCCTCGGCGACCGCGTGGCGCTGTGGGCCCTCGTGCTCTTCGGCGCCGCGCGCGTCGCCTACGTGCTGGCCGCGGGGAGGCCGTGGGACGGCGTCACGTCGATCCTCGCGCTCGTCTCGTGGTTCGCCGGCCGCGAGCTCTTCTCCATCGCGTCGAACAGGCGGACATGACCAGCGCGGCGCCGCTGGTGCTGCTCGTCGAAGACGAGGTGCCGATGCGGCGCCTTCTGCGCGCGACGTTGGGCGCGCACGGCTACAAGCTCGTCGAGGTGGGCACCGCGGCCCAGGCGCTCTCGGCCGTGACCGCGCGGGTGCCGGAGCTCATCCTCATGGACCTGAGCCTGCCCGACGGCGACGGCATCGACCTCACGCGCAGGATCCGCGAGTGGAGCCACGTGCCGGTCATCGTGCTCTCGGCGCGCGGCCGGGAGACCGACCGGGTCGAGGCCCTCGACGCGGGCGCCGACGACTACCTCACCAAGCCGTTCGGCGTGAGTGAGCTGCTCGCGCGCATCCGCGTCGCGCTCCGTCACGCCCGCGCGTCGTCGCCCGCGACGCCCCTCGTCGTGGCGGGCCCGCTGTGCGTGGACCTCGCGCGTCGCGTCGTCACCCTCGACGGCGCCGAGGTGCACCTCACGCCCATCGAGTACCGGCTGCTGGCGCTGCTCGCGCAGAACGCGGGGCGCGTGCTCACCCACCAGCAGATGCTCCGCGAGGTCTGGGGCGCCGGGCGCACGCACCAGCCCCACTACCTCAGGGTCTACATGGCCGCGCTGCGGCACAAGCTCGAGCGCGACCCCGCGCGCCCGGCGCTCCTCGTGACCGAGCAGGGCGTGGGCTACCGGTTGCGGGTGCCCGACGAGCGAGGCGCGCCTTGATACTTTCTTGACGCGCGCGGAGCCAACCTTGACGGGCCCTTGATGCGCATGGCGGTACACCATGCGCGCTCGATGGCGCACGAGACCGCTCCCCCCGAGGCCGCTCCCCCAGGGACCGCTCCCCCCGAGACCGCTCCCGCGTCGGATCCGCACGCGGCCCACGCCCACCCGACCCACCACGCCGACAGCCTGTCGAAGCTCGCCCTCGCCGCGCTCGGCGTGGTCTACGGCGACATCGGCACCTCGCCCCTCTACGCCATCAAGGAGTGCTTCCTGCGCGAGCACGGCGTCGACCCGACGCCGGGCAACGTGCTGGGCATCCTCTCGCTGGTCTTCTGGTCGCTGATCCTGGTGATCGTGGTGAAGTACATCTCGTTCATCATGCGCGCCGACAACCACGGCGAGGGCGGCATCCTCGCCCTGCTCGCGCTGGTGAACCCGAAGGTCGACCTCGGCGGCCCCGGCACGCGCGCGAAGCTCGCCTCGCGCTCGGCGGTCATCGTGCTCGGCCTCTTCGGCGCGGCGCTGCTCTACGGCGACGGGATCATCACCCCGGCCATCTCGGTGCTCTCGGCCGTCGAGGGCCTCGAGGTCGCCACCACCACCGTGCACCCCTTCATCGTGCCCATCACGGTCACGATCCTCGTGGCGCTCTTCCTCGTGCAGAAGCGCGGCACCGCGGGCATCGGCGCGGTCTTCGGGCCCGCCACGCTCCTGTGGTTCGTCAGCATCGCCGCCGCGGGCCTGCCGTGGATCGTCCGCCGCCCCGAGGTGCTCCAGGCGTTCAACCCCCTCTACGCCGTCGCGTTCTTTCAGCACCACGGCGTCCACGGGTTTCACCTCCTGGGCTCGGTGGTGCTCTGCATCACGGGCGGCGAGGCGCTCTACGCCGACATGGGCCACTTCGGCCGCCGCCCGATCCGCGTGGCCTGGTACGGCGTGGTGCTGCCCGCGCTGCTCTGCAACTACTTCGGCCAGGGCGCGCTGCTCCTCGAGCGCGGCGAGGCCGCGCGGGCCAACCCCTTCTTCGGGCTCATCTCGGGGTGGACGGTCTACCCCATGGTGGCCATCGCCACGGTGGCCACGGTGGTGGCCTCTCAAGCCCTCATCTCGGGGGCCTTCTCGCTCACCCAGCAGGCCGTGCAGCTCGGGTACTGCCCGCGCGTCACCATCGTGCACACGTCGGGCAAGGCCGAGGGGCAGATCTACGTCCCCGAGGTGAACCACTTCCTCATGGTCGCGTGCGTGCTGCTCGTGCTCGTGTTCCGCGAGTCGTCGGGCCTCGCGGCGGCGTACGGCATCGCGGTCACGGGCACCATGAGCATCACGTCCATCCTCTTCTACCGGCTCACGCGCCAGTGGGGGTGGCCCGAGTGGAAGAGCGCCTCGCTCCTCGCGCTGTTCCTCTCGATCGACCTCGCGTTCCTTTCGGCGAACGTGGCGAAGATCCGCGAGGGAGGCTGGCTCCCGCTGCTCGTCGCCGCCGCGATCTTCGCCGCGATGACCACGTGGAAGGAGGGCCGGCGCTCGCTCGGCCGGCACGTGATCGCCAACACCTTGCCGATGGAGCTGTTCATGGACGACGTGCGCTCCACGCAGCCCCACCGGGTGAAGGGCACGGCGGTGTTCATGACCTCGAACCCCGAGGGCGCGCCGCCGGTGCTCCTGCACCACTTCAAGCACAACAAGGTGCTGCACGAGAAGGTGGTGATGCTCTCGGTGCAGACGCGCCACGTGCCCGAGGTGCCCGCGAGCGAGCGCCTCGAGGTGCGCGAGCTGGGCCTGGGCTTCTGGCAGATCACGGCCTCGTACGGCTTCATGCAGACGCCCGACGTGCTCGAGGTGCTGCGCCTCGCCAACGCCCGCGGCCTCGGCGTCGAGGTCGAGGGCGCGAGCTTCTACCTCGGCCGCGAGACCCTGCTCACCACCGGGCGCGCGGGCATGGCCCGCTGGCGCAAGGTGCTCTTCGCGTTCCTGTCGCGCAACGCGCGGCCGGCCAACATGTTCTTCAACATCCCCCCCAACCGCGTCGTCGAGCTCGGCACCCAGATCGAGCTCTGACCC
>JBDHVF010000728.1:0-4549 GCA_039809605.1 Polyangiales bacterium
GGCCCGCGTAGGCGGAGCCCGCGGGCGGCGCGTCGGGGCGCGCGCACACGAGCTCGGGCGCGGCATCGAGCGCGCGGGCGACCTCGCCGCGGAGCACCGCGGGCAAAAACATCGCCTCCCAGCGCGTGGGCTCGCGGTCGAGGGGGCGGCCGAGCAGGAGGTCTCCCGCGAGCGTGAGGGGCGTCGAGCCCGCGAGCCCTTCGAGCACGAGCGCGCGCCACGTCTCGCCGTGCGGCGACGAGGTGCCGCGGCGGAGCGCGCCGTGGGTGACGGCGTCGAGGTGGTCGCGCAGGCGCGTGGTGCAGTTGTCGAGAAAGTGGTGGTAGACGTACTCGCGCGAGCCGGGGCGCAGGTCGTCGCGCAGGCGCCGCTCCAGCGCGTCGAGGGCCTCGGGCGAGAGCGCGACGCGCTGCCTCCACACCGAGCGCGCCTCGCCGCGCGGTCCGTACCACGCGAGCATGCGGTCGAGCGGCGAGACCGAGACCCAGAAGCGCGCGCGCCCGCGCAGCACGTTCCACGTGAGGGGCACCGGCGTCGAGAAGTCGGTGGTGCCGTAGTTGTAGCAGCGGCCCTCGGGCGTCTCTCCGTCGCGAACGCACAGCGCCGCGTGGCCGTAGCGAGAGAACACGTCGCGCCCCGGCCCCATGGTGTAGAGCTCCACCGAGGGCGACGGCTGCGCGTGCGCAACGGTGGATACAGTCGCCGTCGTGACGAGGGCCGCCAGGGCGACCGTGTGGCGCGCGGATGCCATCGGGCCACAACACCTTGCCACGTGCGGTCTATTCCCCGCCCCATCGCGAGGTGCTGTAATCTGCGGTCGATGCGACGCCCCCACGCAGTCTTGATCTTGTCGCTGGTCGCCGGATGCAGCTTTCCCACGAAGGAGTTCACGCTCGCAGGCCCGACGTCCGACGTGCCCCCGAACGACGGCCCCACGCCCGACACGCCTCCGATCGACAGCCCCACGCCCGACGTCGCGCCCGACGACGCAGCCGACGTCGCGCCCGACACCGCGCCCGACACCGCGCCCGATGTGGCACCTGACGTCACGCCTGACGCTGCGCCCGACGTCGCGCCCGACGCGCCGACCGACGTGTCTTCTGACACGCCCTCCGACGCGCCCTCCGACGCGCCCCCCGACGCGCCTGCGGACGCGGGCGCGTGCCCGATGTCGTTCCAGATCCGCTGCGCGCCGCCTGACGGGGGCGTGGGCGTGTGCGTGAACCCCCTCAACGACCCGATGAACTGCGGCGTGTGCAACCGCGCGTGCGCCACGGGGCAGAACTGCCTGCTCGGCGGCTGTCAGTACCCGTCGATGGGCTACACCCGCTCGACGCCGACGGTGGCCTTCGAAGACGCGTGCGCGGCGAGGGGGAGCCACCTCATGCTGCCGAACCCCGACGACAGCGCGGTGCTCGTGGCGCTGCCGTTCTCGTTCCGGCTGTTCGGCACGACCATCGCGGCGGGCACGATGGTCAACGTGTCGACCAACGGGTTCCTCTCGCTCCAGAGCGTGGCGTCGTCGGGATACCGCGGCGACATCCCGTCGATGGACGCCCCCAACGCCGTGATCGCCCCCTTCTGGACCGACCTGCTCGTGCGCAACGCCACGGCGGCCGTGTGCGTCGCCACCGTCGGCGCCACCGTGGGCTCGCGCACCTTCGTGGTGCAGTGGAACGACGTGAACTGGTTCGGCGCGCCCGCGGGCGCCCCGACGATGACCTTCCAGGCCGTGCTCCACGAGGGCACCAACCTGGTCGACTTCGTCTACCAGTCGGTCGTGCCGCGGCCGCCCGAGCTCGACCGCACCCTCACCATCGGCCTCGAGAACGCCGCGGGCCTCAACGCCTTCGCGATCTGCAACGGGGCCTACTCGTCGTGCGGCATCGCCGCGGGCTCGCGCGTGCGCCTCACGCCGCTCTGACAACCCCTACGGCACGGCCATCGTGAAGCGCGGCCCCACCGCCGCGTGCAGCTCCGTGATGCGGTGAAAGATCTCGCCGTCGAGCACGGGCGTGAGCTCCTCGCCCGGCGCGCACGTCACGTCGAGCGTGGTCGCGGGGCCGTCGATCGCGTTGCGCAGGAGGTGGTGCACCGAGCGGCCCGCGACGAGCCCCGGCAGGATGCGCGCGGCCTCGCCCACCGAGACGTAGCCCGCGTGCACGTGCATGCGCCCGTCGCCCGCGCGGGGGAACACCCGGAAGATGCCCGCGAGGTTCACGGGCACCGCGCCCACGTGCAGCACCGTGTGCTCGCGCACCGGCAGCCCGTCGTCGCCGCGGAGCACCGCGCCGTCGACCTTCACCTCGCCGCGCAGGGGCCGCAGGTACTCGCGCTCGGCGCGCGTGACGAACGCGGGCTTGAGCGCCGCGAGCGGGCCCCGCATCGCCTGCCGCGCGAAGCCCGCGCCGAAGGCCGCCGCGAGGAGCTTCGCGATGCGCGCGCCGCCGTACTCCTTGTTGCCGCGGTAGAGCGGGCCGAAGAAGTTCGCGCCGAAGCCCGCGAGCGCGCAGCCGAAGCCCACGCGGCGCCACTCCTCGACCTCGCCGCCGTACACCGTCTGCCGGCCGTGGAACGACACCACGGGCACCTCGACGAGCGGCGGCGTGCGGCCCTCGGCCACGGCGGCGACGAGGCGCGCGACCACCTCCTGCGCCGAGCCCTCGAGGCCGATGGCGCGGGCCACGAAGTCGATCGTGCCGCTGCCCGTGGGCACGTACACCGCGAGCGACGCCGCGCGCTGCGCGCCGAAGTAGCGCACGGCCTCGTTGAGCATCCAATGGAGCGCGCCGTCGCCGCCGTCGGCCACCCAGTAGCGCCGCCCCTCGTCGGCGAAGCGCGCGAGGGCCGGCACGATCGAGTCGACGCTGGGGGTCTCGACCACGCAGCCGTGGCGCCCGAGCACCTTCTCGAAGCGGCGCACGCGCGAGGGCTTGTGGCGGTTCTTGCGGGAGTTGGGGTTGACGATCAGTCCAATCATCGCGTCGTGCCCGGCAGGTCGGAGAGCGGGTGCTCGGCGGGCGTCCACGCGCCCGCGGGGGGCGGCGGCGCGGCGCCGACGATCGAGAAGTCGATGCGGCGGTTGCGCGCGCGGGTGACCTCGTCGTGGGGGGCCTCGAGCGGGCGCAGGTCGCCCAGGCCCACGGCCTCGAGGCGCTCGCGCTCGACGCCCTGCTCGACGAGAAAGTTCACCACGGCCAGGGCGCGCCGCAGCGAGAGGTCGAAGCCGTGCCGCCGCGTGCCGCGGTCGTCGGCGTTGCCCTCGACCCGCACGCGACGCACCTCGGGGTGGTCGAGAAGGTACCGCGCCACGGCCCGGAGCGGCGCCATCGAGTAGACGGGGATCGTCGCGCGGTCGCCCGCGAAGTACACGCGCTGCCGCAGGCGGAGGCGCCCGTCGCTCACGGTCACGGTCTCGCGCGTGGCCGGGGGCGTGTCGGGGCAGCCGTCCTCGTCTTCGAAGTTGTTGGGCGTCTCGGCCTGGCGCGGGCAGCGGTCCTCGCTGTCGGGCAGGTTGTCGCCGTCGTCGTCGAGGTCGGGGCAGCCGTCGTCGTCGCGGTAGCCGTCGTGGTCTTCGACGACATCGGGGCACTCGTCGAGGTAGTCGGGCACGCCGTCGTAGTCGGTGTCGGGCGCGTCCTCGGGGTTGATCGCGAGCAGCGTGCCGGCGCGCGCGCGCGGCGCGGGGAAGGGCCTGATCGCCATCGAGAGCCCGAACGAGACGTAGTGCGCGTCGGCCGCGTCGTCGTCGGTGCGCGCGCGCCCCGTGGCGTCTTCGTCGGGCTGGTAGATGTGCGCGTAGCGCACCACGGGGCCGAGCGAGATGTAGCGGGTGATGGCGATCTCCCAGCCGATGCCCACGTCGAAGCCGAAGCGGTAGACGTCCTGGCCCGTCGACCACAGGCCCGCGTTGGCGTCGATGAACAGCCTGCCCTCGGGGCGCACGGTGCGAGGCTCGACGCGCACGCCCGCGGTCCACGTCGCGGTGACGTTGAGCCCGCGCGCGTCGGGAGACACCGGCGGAAAGAGCCCGATGGAGCCCGAGGCCTGGAGCGACAGCGGGCCGACGAGCGAGACGCCCGCGCGCGCGGCACCGAAGAACCCGAAGCCGAAGTCACGCGTTTGCGGCTCGCCGACCACGTGTGAGAGGAGCAGTTCCCCGCGGAGCGTGAGTCGCTGTCCGAAGGGCACGGCTTCGGCGGGGCGAGGCGCCACGAGCGTGAGGCCGAGCGACACGACGAGCGCGAGCGCGTGACAAAGGGCGTGCGGAGCGTGCACTGCGCGCGTTCGACGCGAGCGCCGCACCACACGGAAGTTCGTGGCCATGCCCGAGTGATGGTATACGGAAGGCTCATGAAGCGCGATCATCGACGTGAGGTCGCGGGGGTGCTGGCGGCCATCTGCGTGGTCGGTTGCATCGGCTCCGCGCCCATCATTCCCCCCGAGGAGCTCAGCGCGGCCGACGCGGCGACGCCCGGCGACGTCGTCTCCCGCGACGTAGCCCCGACGCCCGATGCGTCGTCCCCCGACGTCGCGCCGCCGCCCGACG
>JBDHVF010000729.1:0-4545 GCA_039809605.1 Polyangiales bacterium
TCTCCGAGTCCCATGTTCTTGTTCTCCCCTTGTTTTCAGGGCCGCAAGAACCGGACACAGATTTCTTTACGCTACCCTCTGCGGAGCCGCGGCTGGTCTCTCGCTGACAACGTCGCGATCGAACCGCCGCGCGCGAGCTGACGGCGTCGCGGGTGCGCCGCGGCTCTGCGGAGCCGCGGCTGCTCGCTCGCTGACGACGTCGCGATCGAACCGCGCTTCGGACGCCCCGCGCGCCGCCTCCGCTCCCCCGCGCGCCGCCCCCGACCGCCCGTTCACCGCCTCCGACCGCCCGTTGCACCGCCTCCGCCCCCCGTTGCACCGCCGCCGCCCCCCCGTTGCACCGCCCGTCGCGTACGATTCGCCGCCCCGATGCGCCTCCTGCAACGCCTGTGGATCCTGCTCACCGTGCCCGTGGTGCTGTGCCTCGCGGTCTACGGCGTGGTGAGCGCGCGCTTTCACCGCGCGGAGCTCGTCGCCGAGGCCGAGCACGAGGTCCGCGAGACGGCCACGCTGCTCGGCACGGCGATGTCGGCCCTGCCGCGCGACACCGGGGCCGCCGAGCTGCACACGCTCGCCGAGCGGCTGACGCGCGACAGCCGTGTGCTCGGCGTGGGCATCTACGACCCCGAGGGCCGCTGGCTCGGCGGGTCGCGCGTGGCCGCCGTCGCCAACGAGGCGCTGCGCGGCGAGGTGCTCGGCGCCCTGCGCCGCCGCGTCGACCACCAGGAGACCCGCACCGTCGCGGGCCGCGCGTGCCTCGCCCGCGTCGAGATCGTCGCCCCGACGGGAGACTCCCCCGCGGGCGCCCTCGTGGTGCTGCGCGACCTCGAGTACATCGACCGCGCGCAGCGCGCGCGCGGCGAGCAGCTCGCCGTGGTGGGCCTCGTGCTCGCGGCGCTCATGGGCGTCGCCGCGTGGCGCATCGCGCGCTCGCTCACCGCGCCCGTCGAGCGCTTCCTCGCGGGCGTCGCGCGCGTGGCCGCAGGAGACCTCGACGCCACCGTGCCCGACGACGGCGACGGCGAGATCGCTCGCCTCGGGCGCAGCTTCAACGAGCTCACCCGCTCGCTCCGCGAGGCCCGCGCGAGGCTCGCCGACGAGGAGGCCGCCACCGCGGCGCTGCAAGCCGAGCTCGGCCGCGCGCAAATGCTCGCCGTCGCGGGCCAGGTCGCCGCCACGCTCGGGCACGAGATCGGCTCGCCGCTCAACGTCATCCTCGGCCGCGCGCGGGTCACCGCCGAGCGCGACGACCTCGCCCCCGACCTGCGCGACACGTTCACCTCCATCGCCAGCCAGTGCGAGCGCATCACGCGGGTGGTGTCGCAGTTCCTCTCGCTCACGCGCAAGGCGCCCGCCACGGCCGGCGCCACCGCCGACGCGTCGCACACGGCCCGCGAGGTCGTGAACTTTCTCGGCCACGAGTGCCGCCGCAGGAAGGTCCGCGCCGAGGTCGTCGCCCCCTCGCCCGTGCGCGTGCGCTGCGGCCACGACCGTCTCTTTCAGGTGCTCTTCAACCTCTGCATGAACGCCCTGCAAGCGCAGCCCGAGGGCGGGCGCCTGCGCGTGACCGTCTCGCGCGCGACCGACCGCCGCGAGGGCCTCGAAGACCGTGAGATGGCCTGCGTCGAGGTCGCCGACGCGGGCGGGGGCGTGCCCGAGTCCATCCGCGGCAGGGTGTTCGACCCCTTCTTCTCGACCCGGAGCCAGACCGGCGGCACCGGCCTCGGCCTCGCCGTCGTCGCGGGCATCGTCGCCGACCTCGGCGGGCGCGTCACCGTCGACAACGGCTCGGGCGGCGACGACCCGCTGCCGGGCGCGGCGTTCCGCGTGCTGCTGCCGCTCGCGTAGCGCGCGCGGTGCACGGCGGGCCCGCCGCCCCTGAGGCGCTCGTACGCGCTGAGGTTCGTTGTCACGGCGCCGCCCTTCGCGCGCCGCGACGCTCACGCGGGGGCACGCGCCGTGCTCCCGCTCGCTGCGACGGCGGCCCTCGCGCCGCGCGTGATGGAGGTACCCATGGCACTTGATCTCTTCGAAGAAAAGGGCACGCCCCTGGCGCAGCAGGGCTTCACCTGGCGCGACATCGTGCGGGCGCCCTACAGCAAGCTCAACGACGACGCGTTCACGCGCGTGCGGGTGATCCTCATGAACGGCATCGAGAGCGAGGCGCTGCGCTTCTCGCACTCGTGCGCCCGCATGAACCGCCACCTGCAGCGGGAGCTGGCGCGGGTGCGCCGCGTCGAGCAGCACCAGCAGACCCTGGTCAACTGGCTCAACCCGCCGGACCAGTCGGCGCTCGAGACCACCATCGGCTTCGAGCAGGTGGCCATCGAGGTCACGGCCAGCGTGGCGATGCACGAGCCCGACCCCTACCTCGCGCAGGTCTACCGCTTCGGCATGCTCGAAGACTTCGACCACATGTACCGCTACGCCGCCCTCATGGACCGCGTCGAGGGCAGGGACGCCAACAACCTGCTCCAGAGCTACACGGACATCCGCCCGGGGCGTCCCACGAGCGTCGAGCACCGGGCGCCCGACGACGACCTGCGCGCGCCCTACGACCGCCGCACGGCCGCGCCGGTCACGAAGCTCAACGCGCTCACCATCATGGCCGGCGAGCACCAGACGCACGACTACTACATGACCGTCGGACCCCAGTTCGCCGACCCCCTCGCGCGCCAGCTCTACGCCGAGATCGCGTCGATCGAGGAGCAGCACGTCACCCAGTACGAGTCGATCATCGACCCCGACGAGACGTGGCTCGAGAAGTGGCTGCTCCACGAGGCGTGCGAGGTCTACAACTACTACTCGTGCATGCAGTCGGAGTCGAACGCGCAGGTCAAGGCGATCTGGACGCGCATGGTCGACTACGAGCTCGGGCACCTGCACCACGTGATGGAGCTCGTGAAGACGTACGAGAAGCGCGACCCCGCGGAGCTGCTCCCGCGCACGCTGCCCGAGCCCATCGGGTACGAGAGCCACCGGAGGTTCGTGCGCGAGACGCTGGCGCGCGAGGTCGACCTGCGGGCGCGCGGGCCCGAGTTCATCTCGAGCGCCGAGGAGCGCGCCGAGGCGCCGTCGTCGGTCTACCGCGCGCAGCTCAACGCCGAGGGCTCGCCCTCGGAGCTCGTCGCCGCGGGCTACCGCTGGGCGCCGGGCACCGAGCTCGCGGCGCGTGTCTCTCCCCCCGAAGCCGTCTCGCACTGAGGGTGACGCCATGAACAACCAGACCGCCGGACTCGGAGTGAACCGCACGGGCATGGGCGTGGCCCCGCTGCTCGGGCGCGAGATGATCCAGAACGCGACCGACGTGATGCCGAGCGCCCTCGGCGACGCGCGGTCGATCGCCGTGGTGCGCCAGTCGTACGCGCGCGAGGCCGACCCCCTGGGGGCGGTGCCCCCGCCCGCCACGCTCAAGGGCGCCGCGGGCGCGGCCGTCGAGGCCCTCAAGGGCGACAAGCCCATGGTGCTCCTCGACCGCCTCGGCGAGCGCCTCGCCTTCGAGCGCTCGGGCGTGCGCCTGTGGACCGCCGTCCTCTCGAAGTTCGACGCCTACGGCACGTGGGCGGGTGGACCTCAGCGCGAGGAGATCGAGTCCATCGTCTCCGACGAGCAGGCACACTTCGCGATGCTGCACGGCGCCATCACGGGCCTCGGCGCCGACCCCACGGTGATGTCTCCGTCGGCCGACCTCGCGGGCGTCGAGGCCCAGGGGCTCGTGCAGGTGCTCACCGATCCCCGCGCCAACCTCGCCCAGTCGCTGCACGCGATCCTGGTCGCCGAGCTGGTCGACAACGACGCGTGGGTGTCGCTCATCGACCTCGCGCGCCTGTCGCACGAGCCCCTGGCGGTCTCGTTCGGCGAGGCGCGCGCCGCCGAGGGGCGCCACCTCATGCTCGTGCGCCAGTGGCTCTCGGAGCACTGCCGCCTCGAGGCGAGGGGCGAGCTCTCCGACGCCGAGTCGTGAGGGCGCCGCGCTGGTCTTCATGGCGACGGGCCTGTGGCCGCTCGTGCACCGCAGGAGCTTCGAAGCGGTGACGGGCCGCAAGACCTACTGGTGGCTGGTGAACACCGTGGGGTCGCTCCTCGAGACCCCAAGGGGTGAGCGTTCGCGATGGGTCGAGACCCATCGAGACCCCAAGGGGTGAGCGTTCGCGATGGGTCGAGACCCATCGAGACCCCAAGGGGTGAGCGTTCGCGGTCTATCGGACCCCATCGAGACCCCAAGGGGTTTGCGTTCGCGGTCTATCGGACCCCTTTGATACCAACTTCACGTCAAGTTTGCCGCTTTCGCGTGTACGACGTGTCCCCCCACCCAACGCTGTCGCGCACCTTCGCGGAGCCCCCACCCGCGCTGCCGCGCACCTCGCGGAGCCCCCACCCAACGCTGCCGCGCGCCTTCGCGGAGCCCCCACCCTCGCTGCCGCGCGCCTCGCGGAGCCCCCACCCTCGCTGCCGCGCGCCCCGCGGAGCCCCCACCCTCGCTGCCGCGCGCCCCGCCCCCGCGGAGCGAGGGCGTGGCTGAGCGTGCTGAAACGAGGTAATGGG
>JBDHVF010000730.1:0-4544 GCA_039809605.1 Polyangiales bacterium
TGGTTCCGCGTCGACCGAAGGGAGCGCCGCACGCGCGTCGACCTCGTGCTCTCCGAGGGCCGCGCCACGCGCCTGTGCTTCAAGTCCGACCCCGAGCACGCGCGGCACCTGCGCCTGCGCTTCGGCGGCGTGACGGGCCTCGCGCCGGGCGAGCTGCGCGGGGCGCCGGGCGCCGCGACGCCCGTGTCGGCCGTGTGGGAGACGCGCGCCTCGGGGCGATGGGAGGGCCGCCCCGGCGCGGTCGCGGTGGCGATCGACACCGTCACCGCCACGACGGTGACGGGCCGCGTGCGCGCGTGCTTCGGGCCGGGCACCGAGGGCTGCGTGGCCGGGAGCTTTCAAGCGCGCGCGTGCGTGACCGAGCTCGACCTCGACGGGCCCCTCGCGGGCAACGTGCGACGCGCGCCCGAGGACGGAGGCACGCGGCCGTGAACGCCTCGCGCGAGCTTCCTCGTCACGGGCGCGCCGTGGGCGCCGCGATCGCGCTGGCGCTCGCGGGCTGCGGCGAGGTGCGCGAGACCGCCGCGCACGCGCCCGACTGGGAGCTCGACCTGCGCCCCACGCTCACGGCCCGCTGCGGCTCGTGCCACTCGGGCGCCGCGCCCGCGGGCGGGTGGAGCGTCGCGCGCTACACCGACGCGCTCTCGTGCGTCGCCGCCGCCGACGCGGGCGTCGACGGGGGCGTCGACGTCGCCACGCGCCTGCGCCGCGCGCTCGACCGCAGCGACCACGCGGCGTACGTCGACGCGAGGCTGCGCGGCCTCGTCGACGCGTGGGTGGCCGGCGGCGCTCGGCCGCGGCGCGGCGCGATGCACGACCCGGGCTTCGTCGACCCGCGCTCGCCATCGTTTCACGCGCGCGTGCTGCGCGCGGCGCGGTGGGCCCCCATGCTCGACGGCACCCGCCAGGACGCCTGCGGCCGCTGTCACGAGGGCACCCCCTCGCGCCCCCGCGGCGTGAGCGAGGGCGCGCCGGCCGCGGGCGCCACCGCGTGCACGACCTGTCACGACGCCCCCGCGGGCGTGCTCGACTGCGCGACCTGCCATGGTGAAGGCCGCCGCCCGTGGCCCGGCCCCACGTGCCTCGCGCCGCCTGACGCGCGCCCCACGGACGCGCACGCGCGCCACGTGGTCGCGGGCGCCACGCTCCTGAGCCCGCTCTCGTGCACGGCCTGCCACCCCGCGCGCGACACGAACCTCTCGTCGGGCTCGCACGGCGACGGCGTGGTCGACGTGCGCTTCGACCCCGCGCTCGCGGGCCCCTCCGCGCGCTACGAGGCCTCCACGGGCGCGTGCTCGGTCGGCTGTCACGCCGCGACGCCGTCGAGCCCCGCGCCGCGCTGGCGCCAGCCCCAGACCGCCACGCCCTGCGCGGGCTGTCACGAGACGCCCCCGCGCAACCACTGGCCGGGGCCCTGCACCACCTGCCACGTCGAGCCCAACGCCACGGGCACCGCGCTCACGGCCAACCGCCTGCACCTCAACGGACGCGTCGACGTGGGCGACGGCTCGGGCACCTGCTCCGCGTGTCACGGGCGCGACGGAGACCCGTGGCCCCTCGACGCCACCCACCGCGCCCACCGCGACACGACCCTCACGACCCCCGTCGCGTGCTCGGAGTGCCACGAGGTGCCCGCGACGGTGACCGCGCCCGGCCACCTCGACGACCGCGGCGCGGGCGACCTGCGCTTCGGTGCGCGCGCGCTCGCGCGGGGCTCGCGCGCCACCTTCGAAGCGGGCACCTGCGCGTCGGTCGCGTGTCACGGCGAGGGGCTCATCGGGCGCTCGTCGACGCGCGTCGCGTGGAGGGCCACCTCGTCGCCGGGCTGCGACGGCTGCCACGGGACGCCTCCCCCGCGGCCCCACACCGCGTCGGCCTCGTGCGAGAACGTCATCTGCCACGGCGCCGAGGTCGAGCGCGTGGGCGACGCGCTGCGGCTGCTCCCCTCGGGGCGCGCGGCGCACATCGACGGCGTGACCAACGCGGGGGTGCCGCGATGAGCGCGCGGTACGTGCGGCTCATGGTGCTCTTCGCGCTCCTCGCGCGCGCGACGGCGGCCCGCGCGCAGGCCGACGCGCGCGACGAGAGCAGCGTGCGCGTGCGGCTCGACACGGTGTTCCGGGGCGTTCCTCGCTACGTGCTCTCGACGGCCGACGCGCAGGCGAGCGCGGCCGACCGCTACTGGCGCGAGGTCACGCTGGCGCCCCTCATGGCGCGCGCCACGCTCGACGCGCGCGGGCTCCTGCACGGCCACCTCGAGGCGCACCTCAACGCGTGGGGCGCGATCGACCTCGCGGTCACCGACCCGCAGACCTACGCCGCGGGCGACCTCGCCGTGGCCTGGGCGCGCGCCACCGCGGGACCGTGGGCGCTGTGGGCCGGGCGGCGCTTCGTGCCGTGGGGGCCTCCGGGCGGGCTGCACGTCGACGGCCTCGGCGCCGAGGCGCGCGCGGGGGGCTTCTCGGTCGAGGCGATGGTGGGCAGGCCCGTGACGCCCGCGTGGGGCGCCATGGTCGGCGCGCAGCCCTCGTTCGACGGCGTGACCGTGGCCGCGGGCGCGCGCGTCGGGTGGGTCTCGCCAGGCGTCGCCATGGCGTCGGTCTCGTACGTCGAGCGCTGGGCCAAGGGAATTCCGGGCGTGCGCGCGCTCTCGGTCGACGCGTCGCTCACGCCGGGCGAGCGCCTCGACCTGCGCGGGGGCCTCGTGCTCGACGCGGGTGGCGTCGACGTCTCGCAGGCCAGCGCCGACGTCGACTGGATGGCCGCGTCGTGGGCCACGGTGAGCGCGGGCTACGCGCACGTCGACCCGGCGAGGCTCATCCCCCGGTGGTCGATCTTGAGCGTGTTCGCCACCGACGTGTTCGACGAGGCGCGCGCTTCTTTCGTGTGGAGGCCCGCGCGCGCCGTCTCGCTGCGCCTCGAGGGCGCCGGCCAGCGCTACGCCCTGCCGGGCTCGCAAGAGGACGCCCGCTGGGGCCACCGCGTCGACGCGTCGCTGCGGCTCACCTCGCGCGACCGGCGGCGCCAGGGCACGCTCTCGGCCAGCCGCCGCGACGACGGCGTGCGACCCCTCACGCTCGTGCGCGTCGCGGGCATGTGGACCGTCGCCCGCGACGTGGGCCTCGCGCTCGAGTTCACCGCCGCGCTCGACGACGACAGCCCGTCGTCTTCGCGCACGTCGCTCTACGGCCGCGCGAGCTTCGAGGTGCCGCTCGGCGCGGGCTGGCGCGCGGGCGCGTCGCTCGACGGCGCGCGCTCGCCCATCGCCGTCGCCGAGGTGCGCGGCATGGCCCACGCGAGCTGGACCTATGAACACAGGGGGCGGCGATGAGGCTCGCGCTCGCCCTCCTCGCGCTCTTCGTGGCCGTCGGGTGCCGGCGCGTCGAGGCCCCCGCGGTGCGGGCCGACGCGATCCGCTTCACGCATGGGCCCCACCTGCGCGCGGGCGCGACGTGCCCGCAGTGCCACGAGCGCGTGGTCGACCCCGCGGCCGACGCCTCGCGCGCGCGCAACCTCGCGCTGCCCTCGCAGGCCGTGTGCGAGGGCTGCCACACGCGGCCCGCCGAGCGCGCGTGCGCGTACTGCCACACCGACCCGCGCAACCCCGCGACGTACCCGCGGCGCGACCGCGAGCTCAACTTCTCGCACTCCTCGCACGTGGCCCGCGAACGCGGCGGGTGCGTGTCGTGCCACGCCGTCGACGCCGACACGTCCACGGTGCAGCGCTTCGAGCCCGCGATCCCGTCGATGGACACCTGCGCCTCGCGCTGCCACGGCGCCGACATGCGCGCGATGAACTGCGCGCGCTGCCACCGCTCGCTCGAGCGCTACGGCGTCGAGGACCTCGCCCTGGTGCGCCACGCGCCGGGCTTCGCGCGACGTCACGGCCCCGAGGCGCGCGCGTCGGGCGGGCTCTGCGCGCAGTGCCACGACGCCGACTTCTGCTCGCGGTGCCACGCGCCGAGCGCGGGCGCGCCGCTGGCCGACCTCGAGCCCATGTCGGTCGCGCGAGACTTCGTGCACCGCGGGGATTTTCAAGCGCGCCACGCCGACGAGGCGCGGCTCTCGCAGAACACCTGCACCCGCTGCCACGGGGTCGAGATGTGCGACGGCTGCCACCGCACGAGCGGCGTGGGCGGCGGCGTGGGCCCGCGCGCGGCGCACCCCGTGGGCTGGCTCGACCCGCACTCGCCGCGCAGCCACGCGCGCGAGGCGAGGCGGAACATCCTCGCGTGCGCGTCGTGTCACGAGAGCGACGCCGTGCAGACCTGCACCCCCTGTCACCGCGCGGGCGGCGGCGCGGGCAACCCCCACCCGCCGGGCTTCGCGGCGGGCATCGACCGCACGCAGCACGCGGTCTGCCTCGCGTGCCACGACGGCGCGCCCTGAGGGCCTCGGAGACGAACCATGAGCGACGACACCCAGCGACCCCCGGACCCGACGCGACGGCGAATCCTCGACGGCGCCATCGCGGCCTGCGCGCGGCGCGCCGCGGCGTCGGTCGCGGTGCCCGCCGCGCGCTTCGCCGTGCCGCCCGACCCCCA
>JBDHVF010000731.1:0-4527 GCA_039809605.1 Polyangiales bacterium
GACCCGCCCGCACCGTCCTGACTCTGTCCCGCAGCATGATGGCGCCGCTCTGTGATGGCGAGTGACCAGACCCTCGCGTACGGAGCCCCATCACGATTGCCGCACCTCGGGCTATGCCGCCGCGGGCACCGCGGCATTGCCCGTCAGAACCTTCCCTGCGAACTGGACACGAGCTCCTCGCTGAACGGCCACGTAGCCGACGTAGCCACCCACGGCCGCCCCGACCAGCGCAGCGACGAGGATCACCTCCTTGGGAAGGTCGAGCATCCGCACCGCTGCTCTCGCGGCGCCTGCTCCGAGGCTCGCGCCGTGGATTGCGCTGACCCCGCATTTCGCTGCGAAGTCGACCCCCGTGGGAGCCGCTGCAGGGTCGTTGACGAATTCCATCCCGAAGTGCATCTGAGCGGCCTGCACGACGCCCTGAGCGACGTGGAGGGTATTGGCCACCTGGACAGTAGCGTGTGCCCCTGACGGGGAGCGACGTTGATTGGACATGGTTGGTCACCTCTGGGAGGCTGTTGCCTCGTCACACCGGACAGGTCGGCAGGGCGAGGAGGTTGTCGTTGTAGGTTCCGTCGGCGTGGGTGCGGAGGTACTTGGCGCTCGGGCCGTTCACGACGGCGACGTCCGCGCGCCGCCCGTTCACCTGCGTGTAGAAGGTGTTCGTGCCCACCTCGATGGACTGGATCACCTGCTCCCGCGTCCACCGCCACCCGCTGCCACCGAGATGCGTGATGGCCTCGTGGCCCGTGGAATACGCCTGCTTCGTGATGCAGGTCACCTGTACGTCTGCCATGGTTCGTTCCCTTTCGCGTCTCGCGTCAGCCCTTGGGCGGGTAGGGGTCGTGCCCGTAGGTGTACTCGGTCTGGATCTGGCCGTTCTGCCCGTGCACGACGACCTGAAGCTCGCGCGGCTTCGCGATCTCCTTCGCGCGGGCGACCGCTTCCGCCTTCGTGTCGCAGACCGCGGCCGCGCGCTGCGCGCCGTCGCGCTTCACCGACCAGCCGTCGGCATGCGGCGTCACCCGGTACGTCTTGTCCTTCATACTGCTTCCTCTCTTCCGTGACGTGTTCCCTCGTCGCCGAGGTCGATGCGTTTCAGGACCTGAACTCCTCTGCGACCTTGCCGATCACGACCGCGGCGCCGACGACCAGCGTGACCGCCACGGCCGCCTCCAGCACCTTGCCCCAGCCCATGCGCGGCCGTCGCGAGGGCGAGGGCGGCACCGGGGCGGGCAGGGTCGGCTGGAGGCCCTCCGCGTACAGCGCGGCTTCCAGCTTCGGCCGGAGGATCTTCTCCAACCCGTAGACGGGGTCGCGGTCGCGCTCGTACGGGTTCGAGCACGCGCCGTCGGAGCAGCGGTGCGGGAACACCTGGTACTCCCCGCGGGGACCGACGCGAATGTGGAACCCCTCGTGCGCGAGCGTGAGCAGGAGCTCGATGCTCGGCATCGTCTCCGGCGGCTGCGCGGCCTCCCGCATAACTTCGCGCAGCGTCAGCTTGCTGCGGCGAAGAGATCGGGCACAGTGTGCCGCGTTCGAGTCCGTGGCCGTGCGGGCAGCGGCGTGACGGCGACGAGGTGCTCGAACAGGTCGCCGGGCTTGCTCCCAAAGAAGCGCTCGGCGGCCGTCGTGCCGTCCTCGCGCCGAATCACGAAGTTGTGCAGCACCGTGAGCACCTTGAGCCACGGCGCGGGGAGCGCATGCAGGTGGTGGTGGCGCAGCGACAGGTAGCCGTTCCGACCCTCGACGCCCGAACTCGACGGCTGGAACCGTCCGGCGCACTCGACCGCGAGCACGCTCGCCGCACGACGTGTCGCCTCGGGCAGTCGCGCCCACAGGCCGTCGGCCTCGCGCAGCGGCGCCGTGACCTTCGCGATCACCTCCGTGAGCGCGCGGCGCACCATCCCCGTCGGGGCCCGGCGGCGGGCGGCGTCGAGCACGGCCGCAGGGATCATCACCGCGCGCACCAGGGCCTTCACGTCGGGCGCGAAGTCGGCGGCCGACAGGCGTGCATCGACCTGCCGAGTCCACCACGCCACCGACCCCACCCACGCATCCAGCAGCCGCCGTGCCTTGGTGATCGACGCGATGGTTCGTTCGGGCAACCCCAACTCCGCGGCACGTTGCCAGATCTCGTCGAAGATCCCTTCCAGGCGCTCGCGCACGCGCTCGGGCGACAGCCACGCGCCGGTCCGCAGGTCGATCGGCCAGACGGCCTCCCCGAGGTCGCGGATGGCGTCGCGCAGCCGTGCCTTGTGCGCCAGCAGTCCATGCAACGCCCCCTCGACCATGCCGACGAACTCGACCGCGCGCGCGATCCGGGTGTCCCACTGCGGCGGTCGCCCCGGCGCGCGGGGCGCGATCTGCCACGCGGCCCGCGCGGCCACCAGCTTGTCCACCGCGGTGCGGGCGGAGTCGAGCGCCTCGTGGGCGACGCGGAGCATGCCGCGGAGCACGCCGAAGATGCCGCCGCACAGCTCGTGCTGCCCGTGGAACGCGTCGCTCGTGTGGTGCGCCTTGAGGTGCTTGCGGGTCATGGTGAGCATCCCCTCGGCCTCGTCGCTGGTCACCTGCTCGACCTCCACGGGCAGGCCCGTGAGTCCCTCGCGAACGGCCCGATCCCACGTTTCGGCGTCGCGCCGCTCGCTGCGCTTCTCCACCAGCAAGAAGTTGGAGACGGGCTCCTGGGCGACGAGCAACATCCCGTCGTGGAAGGTCTCGTCGGTGCACAGGCTGATCGTGCGGCGCGGCATCGTCGCGGCCAGCCGGGCGCGCTCGGCGTCGCCCCATGTGCTCGCGGCGTCGAGCATCGCGCGCACGCGCCCATGCAGATGCCGGTCGGAGCAGGCCACCAGCTTGTCGAGCCCGCACCAGGTGAGGAACACGCGCACGAGGGCGACGCCCCCACCCCCCATCAGGACGATGACGACGAGGGCGGCGACGACGAGGCGATGGAGCAGCCGCAGTCCCTCGGGGGTCTCGAAGAAGTGCCGTACGGGTTCGGGCACGTCCGCGTCGTAGGCGCGCTGCTCCCAGCCACGCAGGGTGCTCTCGGCGACGCCCTGCGCTCGCGCGACCGAGCGCCGCGACGCACGGGCCTGTCGTGCGGCCTCGAGGTCGAGAACTTTGGCGACGCGCTCGTCGCGGGGACGCGGACGGGTCGAGGGACGGGGTTGCGACCGCGAGGTCGCTCGGGCAGGCTCGGACGGCACGGCCCTCCTGGGGGTGGTGAGGTTGGACTCGCAACCCCTCCCTGCCCGCGGAGGGCCGTGTCTGCAACCTCATCCTGGAGCTCCCAGAGATCTACGACCGCGCGAAGTTATGCGGGAGGTCGGCTGCGCGAGGAAGATCGTCCACGGGCGGTCGCCGCGCACGCACCCCCAAGCGCGCTCGCCGCACATCGCGGGGTTGAACGAGATCACCGTCACGACGCGCTGAAGGTGGTCACGCTGTTCCGGGGCGTGACGCGCGAGGAAGGTGAGCGCCCACTCCAGCGCGGCGAGCCCCTGCGGTGTGAAGTTGTGAGCCTGCATGATAATGATCGCGTCCTTTCGGTGACAGGCCGCGCGAAGTTCGCACTGTCCGCCGCCGTGCGAACACATAGCCATGCCCCCGACCCCGGCGCAAGTCGTTGCCCCCGATTTGTCTAGAAGAGGGTGCCCTGGCCGCCCTGCGGGACGAAGCCGAGGGTCTGGAGGCGGATCGCGGCGGTCTGCTTGGAGACCGCGAAACGCCGGGCCAGGAGGGCCGCGAGTACGGCGTGGTCGGGCGACGCAGCCTCTACACCGTTCGGAGCTCCGGGGAGCTTCGCGAGCGCGGCCCTCACAACCCCGCAGAACAGGGAGCGGGGCATGAGCAACGCGGCCATGCCCTTGTTGGCCTGGACCTCGCGCCAGTCGCCCCCGACGCCAACCGCGCCGAAGACCACGTCGCGCTGCTCGCATCGGCGGACCTGCCGCGGGCCTCGACGCGCAGGGGTGTCGAACAACAGCCCCTGGGACGGTGGCTCGACGAAGAGCAGGCGGTGCAACAGGATGTGTGCGGCCTCGTGCGCGATGGTCGCGCGCCAACGCCCGCGCACGCCTGGGGGACAGCCCTCCTCGTCGACCGCGTTGGTCAACGCGCGGTTGATGCGCACCTCGCAGGAGCCATCGGTCGCGAACCCCGTCTCGCCGAGCACTCCGTCCTCGAGTTCTGCGTACTGATCGAGGGGCGCCTTGAGGTGGCGTTCGACGAAGCGTTCCACGTCGACCGTCACGTCGTCTGCGTCGGGGAGTAGCCCCGCCTGCCTGAGCTCGGCCTCCATCATCCGTTCGATCTCGTCGTCCTCGTACCAGAGGCGACGCTCGCCTTCCCGCGTGCGGTAGTCCCTCATGGCTTCCTCTTGGGCCTCGCGAGCGCTTCCGCCTGCTTCACCAACTCCTTCAGCTGCTCGTCCGAGAGCTGCGCCGACGTGATCCGCCGGAGCAGCACCCCTGCGGTCGGGTGTCGTCGCAGGTACCGCTCAGCATCGTCGCCGATCCG
>JBDHVF010000732.1:0-4521 GCA_039809605.1 Polyangiales bacterium
GCCGCTCGCGGGCGCGCCGCCGTCGACGTGGGCGTACCAGCCCTGGGTGGCGGCCACCATCGTGGCGCACGTGCGCGACGCGAAGCTCGGCGTGCAGGTCAACCGCGCGATCCGGGCGATGGCGCCGCTCGGGCCCGACGGCCGCCCCGACACCTCGCGCGGGCGCGTCTTCGACCCGGCCCGCTTCACCGACGCGCCCATGCCCGGCGCTCGCCACGCGGCGCTGCCCGACGCGCTGTTTCGCAAGGGCGGCGCGCCCGCGGTCGAGCGCGCGCTGCGCGACGAGGTCTACCGCTCGCTCCAGGTGAGCGTGCTGGTGCACAAGGGCCTGTCGCTCGTGGCCGGCGCCGACGAGTCTCCGCAGGCGTTCGCCGAGCGCGTCGCGGCCGAGGCCCGCCGCCGCGCAGCGCTCGAGGCGCAGGAGGTCACGGCGCGCCACGCGCCGAAGATCCAGCACGCGACCGACGACGCGGCGCACGCGCGCGAGGCCCTCGCGATGATGGAGCAGAACCTCCCCACGGGCGGCACGCTCGCGACGGCGGCGGCGCTGCTGCGCGGCGGCAAGCGCGCCCTCGCGCGCCTCGAGACGCAGCAGGACCGTCAGGCCGCGCAGCTCGCGAAGGCCCGCCGCGACGTGGCGAACGCCGAGTCCGCGCTGCGCGAGGCGACGGCGAAGCGAGACGCCGAGCTCGCCGAGCTGGCCCGCGACGCGCAGGCGGCGCCGACGGCCATCGAGGCGCGCGCCCTGGCCGCGAAGAAGGACGACATCGAGGTCACCGAGGTGGGCGTCGCGTGGGTGCCGACGGCCGGCGCGTGAGCGGTCAGCGCTCGCCGCGCAGCACGGCGAGAAAGCCGTCGCCGTAGGTCTCGATGCGCGCGGGGCCGAGGCCCGTGATGCCCGCGAGCTCGGCGGCCGTCCTGGGCTTGCGCGCGGCCATCTCCTGGAGCGAGCGGTCGAACGCCACCACGTACGCGGGAAAGCCCCGCTGCCTCGCCACGTCGTTGCGGTGCGCGCGCAGCCGCTCGAAGAGCGCGGCGTCGTACTCGAGCGGCGGGCGCGCGGCGCCGACGCTGCCGGGCCCGCGCCGGTCCCTGCGAACCTCGCGCGGGAGCCTGAAGCGCAGCGGGTCCTTCGAACGCATGGCCTCCCAGCCCACCCGCGTGAGCACGGGCACCGGGTGCTCGGTCGGCGTGAGGTCGACCCAGCCCGCCGCGATGGCCCCGCGGAGCAGCGCCACCACCCACTCCTGCGAGCGGTCCTTGAGCAGCCCGAAGGTCGAGAGCTTCGTGAACCCGAAGCGCTCGGTGCGCGCGTTCACCGCGCCGCGCAGCATCTCGGCCACGGCCTGCACGCCCGCGCGCTCGGCCGCGCGCGCCACGCCCGCGAGCGCCATGCGCACCACGGTGCTGGTCTCGGCCCGCGCGCCCTCGTCGGCCCCCTGGTCGTCGAGCGACACGCAGATGTCGCAGTGGCCGCAGCCGCCGAGGATCTCCTGCTCGTCGCCGAAATACCGCAGCATGAAGTCGTGGCGGCACGTGCCCGCGTCGAGGTAGCGCAAGAGGTCACGGAACATCCGCCACGCCTTCGCGGCCACCGCGGGGTCCGCGGGCTCGCCGTCGGCCCCGAGCTGGCAGAGCCTGCGCCGCAGCGCGATGTCGTTGCCCGCGCAGAGGAGCAGCCCGTGGGCCTCGGCCCCGTCGCGCCCCGCGCGCCCGACCTCCTGGTAGTACGACTCGATGCTCGCCGGCGGCTGGTGGTGCACCACCACGCGGATGTCGGGCCGGTCGATCCCCATGCCGAACGCGTTGGTGGCGACCACGAGGTCGAGCTCCCTCTTCGCGAAGCGCATCGAGACCGACGAGCGCGTCTCGGCGTCGAGGCCCGCGTGGTAGGGCGCCACGTTCCACCCGCGCTTGCGCAGGTCGTCGGCGAGCGCCTCGCTGCCCTTGCGCGTGGCCGCGTACACGATCCCGCCGCCCCTCGGGCGCATCGGGTCGCCGAGCACGCGCGCGAGCTCGTGGCGCACCAGCGAGCGCGACTCCGTCGGGCCGTCGACCGCGCGCGCCGCGAGGTGCAGGTTGGGCCGCGCGAACCCGCGCAACACCACCTTCACCGGGCGCTCGCTGAGCCCCAGGCGCTCGAGGATCTCCCGCCGCACCTCGGGCGTCGCCGTGGCCGTGCACGCGAGCACCCGCGGCGGGCGCAGCCGCGCGAGCAGGTCGCCGATGCGCAGGTAGTCGGGGCGAAAGTCGTGGCCCCACATCGCGATGCAGTGCGCCTCGTCGACGGCCACCATCGAGACGCGGATCTGCGCGCACATCTCGGCGAAGCCGTCGAACTGCAGGCGCTCGGGCGCCACGTACACCAGCTTGAAGCGCCCCGCGCGGATGTCGCGCATGCGCGCGCGGCGCACGTCGGGGTCGAGCGTGGCGGCCAGGTACGTCGCCGCCACGCCGCGCGCCGAGAGGGCCTGCACCTGGTCCTCCATCAGCGCGACGAGGGGAGAGATCACCAGCGCGGTGCCGTCGAGCAGCGCCGCGGGGAGCTGGTACGTGAGGCTCTTGCCCCCGCCCGTGGGCGCCACCACGAGCACCCTGCCCGGTTCGCCGAGCAGCGCGTCGATGGCCTCGCGCTGCCACGCGTGAAAGGTCCCCAGCCCGAAGCGCTCGCGCAGCGCCCGATCGAGCGCCGCGCCTTCGACGCGCGAGGCGCGCGCGGGCGTGTTGGTGGGTTCGTCCATCGTTCGCCTCGTCCGCGACGAGCGGTCTCATAGCACCTCTCCCGCCGCGGCGCGCAAACCGCGACGCGCGAGCCCCGCCCCGCGAGGACATTCCCCGTCCCCCGGCGTGGCTCACGCGGCGGCCGTCTTGCCCTCGATGAGCCGGTCGAGCGCCATGACGAGCGCGGGGTCGCTGCGGGTGGTGCGCACGCGCGCGAGGCGGTCGTTCATGGCGGCGAGCGACTCGGCGACGGCCTGCGCCTGCGCGCTCGCGCGGGGCTTCACGTCGAGCGAGCGCACCCACGCGACGAGCGCCATCGCGGCGGCGTAGGCGGCCTTGCGGTCGGGCGCGCACATCGCGGTGGTCACCCAGAAGCGCTCGCGGGTCTTCGGATCCTCGCGCCACATCTCGATGCGCACCGTGCCCTTGCGGCTCTTGGCGGTGTAGGTGAACACGTAGCCCGCCGCGCAGAAGAACCTCTCGTCGTCGCTCATGGTCCTGTCCCTCTCGTCGCTTCCCGAGGCGCCGCCGTGGCGCCCTCGCAGGAACGGATGTACAGCACCCCGACACCGGAACAAAAATAACGGCGTCGAATGTTCAGTACCCTCGGTTTCCCCCGCGCGGCGGGTGAGTCCGAGCTTTCAGAAGGGCATTGCCTCCGCGAGACGCGCCGTCGATGCTCGCACGACCGGGGATGTCGGCGCTGATCGGCCTCCCGACGAGACTCAAATCCCCACGGAGCGACAGGCGATGTCAGACCGCGCCGGACTCACCCTCGAAGAGCGCCAGGAGATCGACACCTTCTACGAGCGGCTCGGGCAGGGCACGCACTACGACCTCCTCGGCGTCGAGCGCAACGCCGACCCCGAGGCCATCCGGCACGCCTTCAACGCGCGCTCGCGGCGCTTTCACCCGCGCGCGTTCTCGGGGCAGATCCCCGCGAGCTATCAGCAGCGGCTCGAGGCGATCCTCGCGGCCTTCGACGAGGCGCACACCGTCCTCGGCGACCCCGTGCGCCGCTACCTCTACGACCAGGAGCTCTCCAACCGCCCGCCCGGCACCGCGAGCGCGCGGAGCCCCTCGGTCGGCCCCGGCAAGCGCACGCCCATGCCCACGAGCCCGACGCCCCCATCCACCAAGCGCACGCCCGCGCCCGGCGCGCTCACGTCGCCCTTTCAGGCCCCGCGCCCCGAGCCCTTGAAGCCCACGTCGACGCCCTCGCCGACGCGGGGGCTCAACGTGCCGCCGAGCGACCCCCTCGCGCCGCTCGAGGCCCACGCGCGCGCCGCGCGCCCCAACCCCCTCTTCACCGACGTCGTCGCGCCCGGCAGATCCACGTCGCCCGCGCCCGGCACGAACCCGATCAAGCAGACGGGGCAGATGTACCCCGTGAACCCGCTCAAGCAGACGGGGCAGCAGCCGGGCCCCATCCCCGTGAACCCGATCAAGCAGACGGGGCAACAGCCCGCGCCCGACGCGCAGAGCCGCCCGAACTCCAGGCTGCCCACGCCGCCGTACGGGTCGCGCAACGCGGCCGCGCCCATCACGCCGCGACCCCAGGATGCCGCAGACCCCGCCCCGAACGACGGCCGGGTCGAAGCGCTCGAGGCGCAGGTCGTGACGCTCCAGGGCGAGGTGTCGACGCTGCTGGCCGAGGTCGAGCGCCTCGCGGTGTCGGTTCAGCTCTCCATCGCGTACGCCCTCGAGCCCGAGGGGCTCAAGCCCGAGCAGCTCGTGACCGCAGGCCAGGCGCTCGTCTCGACACGCGTGGCCGTGGCGACGTTGCTCGCGCGGCGCGAG
>JBDHVF010000733.1:0-4518 GCA_039809605.1 Polyangiales bacterium
TGCGACGAGCCCATGGAGCCACCGCGAACGCCGGGCACAGGCGAGCGAAAGCGGCAAACTTGACGTGAAGTTGGTATCACCTCGCGAATACACCCGCGCGTCGACGACGATCGCGTCGGCCACCTCACGCCACGGGCCGTAGCGCCGCCCGAAGGAGTCGGGTGAAGGGTCATGGGAGAGGCGCGCGAGGTCGAAGCGCTCGCCGTCGGCCCGGGAGGCGCGGCCGGCGACGGCCGCAGGGCGGTCGATCGAGAACACGTGGAGGTACACGTCGCCCGTCGAGCGGTCGACGAGGGGCGCCTCCAGGTCCGAGAGGCGGCACGCGAGGCAGAGCTCGCGAGGCAGCCTGCGTTTGACGACATGCGCGACGACGCGACCCATCGCACGCCTCAACATCGTAGCGAGAACACGGGGCGCCGAAGGCGGCGGTCGCACGAGCGTACGCCACTACCTCCGTGGCGACGCCTGGGATCGTCTGCGACGATCTGCTCCCCTCGCCGCCTGGCTCGGGACAAATGCGCAACGGCCGGGCCCGAACGTTACTTCGGACCCGGCCGTATACAGCGATTGTTGCGGGGGTAGGATTTGAACCTACGACCTTCGGGTTATGAGCCCGACGAGCTACCAGGCTGCTCCACCCCGCGTCGAGTGGGAGCGCTTAAGTACTGCCGCTCGCTCCCACTGTCAACGATAAATCTTCACGACCTTCCGCGCGGCTTGCCCCGAGGCTTGTCTCCGCGGCGATCGCGCTCCGACGGAGCACGGCCGCGCCCCGCGTCGCGCTCCCCTGCGCGCGGCCCCTTCGCGCTGCTGGGGCGATCGTCAGGCCCCTTGCGCGGGTGCCGCTCGTCACCCGCGCGCGCCGGGCGATCGCCTCCCTCGCGAGCCTCGCGTCGAGGACCGCGCGCCTCGCGCGCCGCGCCTTCGGCCTTGCGCTCCCCGCCGGGATGACGCCTCGGCGCGCCGTCCGTCCCCGCGCTCCGCGGACGACGCTCGGCCCCCTCGCGCCGCGGCCCACGCTCGCCCGCGCGCTCCGTCCTGCCCCCGCTGGAGCGTTCTCCCTGCGCCCCCTCGCGCCGCGAGCGACGCTCGCCCGCAGGCCCCTGCGCCCCCTCGCGCCGCGGACGACGCTCGCCCGCGTCACGACCGCTGGGACGCTCGTCACGGCTGCGGGGTCGTTCGGCCCCGTACCGTGCCGGACGCTCCGTCCCCTCGCGCCGAGGCGGACGCTCTCCCCTGGGCTCCGCCGGTCGTTCGGCCCCGTACCGTGTCGGGCGCCCGGCGCCTGCCCTCGCCGTGGGAGCCTTCGTAGAACGCTCTCCGCGGGGCCCGGCCGATCGTTCGGCCCCGAACCGTCCCGTGCGCTCCGCCGGCTCGCGACGCGGAGGGCGCTCGGCCCCCTCGTGACGCGCGGGGCGCGGCGCGCCCTCGCGGCGCGGGGAGCGCTTCGTCGGCGGGGCTTCGAACTCGTCGGGCGTAGGCTCGGCGGGTGCGCCCTGCTCGATCGGGCGCAGGTACTTCACGCGCAGCGCGGTGACCTCCTTGTCGGTGAGCTCGCGCAGCTCGCCGGGCCGCAGGCCCTCGGTGGTGATGCCCGCGAACGACAGCCGCACGAGGCGCATCACGAAGAGCCCCGTGGCGTCGGCCATGCGATGGATCTGCCGGGTGCGCCCCTCGCGCAACGTCACCTGGATCCAGGTCGCGCCCGCGCCCGTCACCGAGTCCTCGCCGGGGGGCGCCTGACGGAGCACGTGCACCTCGGCGGGCTGGGTCTTCTCGGGGCGCTCGTCGGGGTCCGACTCGGTGGGCGGCAGCACCACGCCGTTGCGCCACGCGTCGAGCTGCGCGTCGGTGGGAACGCCCCGCACCTTCGCCAGGTACACCTTCGGCACGTGCTGGCGAGGGTGCAGCAGCGCCTGGGCGAGCGCGCCGTCGTTGGTCACCAGCAGCGCCCCCGACGTGTGAAAGTCGAGCCTGCCCACCGGGAACACCCTCGCCCCCAGAGACTTCACGTGCTCGGCGATCGTGGGCCGCCCCTCGGGGTCGCTCAGCGTCGTCACCACGCCGCGCGGCTTGTGAAGGATCGCGTACACCGGCGACTCGAGCACGATGCGCCGGCCGTCGACCTCGACCTTGTCGTGGTGCGCGTCGACCCGCATCCCGAGCTCGGTCACGACGCGGCCGTTCACGCGCACGCGCCCCGCGACGATGAGCTCCTCGGCGTGGCGACGGGAGGCGATGCCGGCGCGGGCCAGCACCTTCTGCAGACGTTCCTGATTCATGAATCCTCGTGGAGATGCCCGTCCGCGATCACTGCGCGGGCGGAGCGGGAGGCGCGGTGGGGGCTGCGGTGGAGCCGGGGGTCGCAGGCGCGGGCGACGGCGTCGTCGCCCCCTGCGGCGGGGTCTCGCCCGGCGTCGGAGGCGTCGTCGACGGCGCGCCCATGGTCCCGTCGCTCGGCTGCGCGGAGGGGGCGGCGGGGGCCGACGCGTTGGCCGAGGGCAGGCGGAGCGGGGCGAGGCGGTCGACGCGGTCCCATCGATCGGCACGGCCGTCGTGGTCGTAGTCGGTGCCGATGCGCACCACGTGGCCGTGCGTGTCGTAGAACTCCCAGTAGTCGGGGCGGAAGTCGAGCGCGTTGTCGCTCTGCAGCTCGCGCTCGGCGCGGTAGGGGCGGTGGTCGCGGTAGTACATCCGCATGTCGACCATGCCGTCGTGGTTCGTGTCGAACTCGCGGCGCACCACCTCGCCGTTGTCGAAGTACGTGATCACGTCGAGCTGCCCGTCGAAGTCCCGGTCCTCCTCCTCGCGCAGGGTGCGGCCCTGGTCGTTGTAGAAGCGGAACACGTCCTTGGTGCCGTCGTGGTTCAGGTCGGCCTCGCGGCAGATGAGCACGGGGTGTACGTCGGGCCCCTCGCCCATCACCTGAAAGACCTTGCGCACGTCGGGCACGCCGTCGGCGTTGGTGTCGTACTCGCTCGACGAGCGCCCCGCCCCGGTCGCGTCGCAGCGACGGTGATCGTCGCGCGAGGTGCCCGACATCAGCGACGACGGGCTGCGGATCGCCACGCGCCTCGCCGTGCTCGTCGTCGAGGAGCACGCCCCCGCGACGCCCGCCAGCGCGCACAGCCCGAGCACTGCCTGGATCTTCATGAGCGGACCTCCCGGGTCTTCTGAGAAGGCGTCGCCGCGGGCGCGGTGGGCGCGGGCGCGGTGGGCGCGGGCGCCGGGGTCGTGCCCGAGGGCGCCGCGGTCGTGGGGGGCTGCGCGGGCGCAGGGGCCGCGGGCGCAGGGGCCGCGGGCGCGCCGGCATCGGTCGGGGCGTCGGGCTCGCCGTCGTGGTTGGCGTCGACCGCCGACCAGGTGAGGTTGCCCGCGGTGTCGAAGCGCTCCCACGTGTCGACGCGGCTGTCGCCGTCGGAGTCGCGGCGAAGCTCGCTGATGCGCCCGTCGCGGTAGTCGCGCCACGTGTCGGTGCGGCCGTCGAAGTTGGTGTCGAGGATGTCTCGCACGGGCTGGTTGTTCTGCCAGGTCGAGACCACGTCGATGCGGCCGTCGAAGTCGTAGTCGTCCTCGACGCGCGTGACCTGCCCCGACGCGTCGAACCAGCGGTAGATGTCGACCCGGCCGTCGAAGTTGGCGTCGGTCTCGCGGCACTTCGGGCGGCCGCCCTCCATCACCGTGCGCACGTCGGGCTGGCCGTCGTTGTTCACGTCGAGCCCCTGGATGTCACCCCCCGCCGCGGTGCAGTCCTGGTGGGGCATGGGCTCGCCCTGCGGCTCCTGGCGCCCGTCGGCCCCGCCCCCCCGGCGCCCCACGCCCCCGGCCGCGTTCTCCCCGCTACACGCGAGGAGGCACAGGCCCACCCCGATCAACACGCCGCAACCTCTCATGGCCACTCCGTCCGCAGATCAACCGCGGGGTACTCTAGAAAGACAAGCGCTCCCGGCGCAAGCGGCGGGTGCGGAGCCGCGGGTCCGGCACCTACCTTCGCCCGAAGGTCAACTGGTTGATGGGGAGAATCGGCAAAAATCAGTGACAACGTAAGATTGCCCCATGAGTGCGTGTCTGAGTGTTCCTCGCGTTGACAGTGCACGTACCGGCATCTAGGGTACATCCACGACCTGGGAACAAGATGCACAGGAACAAGGACGACAAAGCCGGAGAGCTCGCGGCGACGGCTCTTGTGCGTGACGACGCCCTGGCGGATATCACGGTAGCTTCCTCATCCCCGCCCGAAGCGTGGCGGAGACCGGGACGACAAGCGATGGCCCGCAAGAAGGTCTCGACGACCATCTACATCGAGCCCGAGCAGCTCGAGCTCCTCAAGCTGCTCAACGAGCGCACGAAGGTGCCCATGGCGGAGTACATCCGCGAGGGCATCGACCTCGTGCTGCAGAAGCACCAGGACAAGCTCCCCGGCCAGCTCCCCCTCGACGCCGCCGTGCCCCGCAAGGCCTCGGGCAACGGCTGATCGTTCCCCCGCCTTCTCCCTCCCCCCTCCTTCGTCCCGCTGAA
>JBDHVF010000734.1:0-4507 GCA_039809605.1 Polyangiales bacterium
GTGCTGCGCCTCGCGCCGGGGATCTTTCTCACCAACGGCCTCGGCGAGGGGCACGCCGAGCAGGTCTTTCTCCGCGGCTTCGACGCGCGCATCGGGCAGGACCTCGAGTTCACCGTCAACGGCGTGCCCATCAACGAGCCCGCGCACCCGCACGGCCAGGGCCACGCCGACACGCACTTCATCATCCCCGAGCTCATCGAGTCGGTGCGCGTGCTCGAGGGGCCCTTCGACCCGCGCCAGGGCGACTTCGCGGTGGCGGGCTCGGCGCAGTTCACCCTGCGCATGCCCACGCGCGGCGCCGCGGTGCAGTACCGCTACGGCTCGTACAACACCCACCGCCTCGTGGCGCTCTGGGGCCCCGAGGGCGAGAGCCCCGGCACCTTCGGCGGCGCCGAGCTCGCGGCGAGCGACGGCTACGGCGCGAACCGCGGCTACGAGCGCGCCTCGGGCAACGCGCAGTACGAGGGCCACGCGGGCCCGCTCACGTGGCGCGTGCTGCTCACCTCGTACGCCACGCGCTACCGCTCGGCGGGCGTGCTGCGCGACGACGACGTCGCCGCCGGGCGCGCGGACTTCTACGGCACCTACGACCCCACCCAGGGCGGCGAGTCGACGCGGCACCTCGTGTCGGCCGAGGTCGAGTCGAACCGCGAGGCGAGCTCGTTCCGCGCGCTCGCGTGGGCGTCGCTGCGCACCTTCAGGCTGCGCGAGAACTTCACGGGCTTTCTGCTCGACGCGCAGCAGCCCTGGCAGTCGCCGCACGAGCAGCGCGGCGACGCGATCGACCAGGCCGCGACCTCGGTCGACGTGGGCGCGCGCGCCTCGGGCCGCTACCGCGCCACCGTCGGCGGCCTCGCGCAGTCGGTCGAGGCCGGGCTCTACGCGCGGCACGTGGGCGTCGACTCGACGCAGCAGCGCCTGCGCGCGGGCACCTCGACGCCGTACCGCACCGACTTCTCCCTCGGCAACGCCGTCTCGAACGTGGCCCTCTACCTCGACGGAGACCTTCGCCTCTGGCGCTGGCTCGCCCTGCGCGGCGGCGTGCGCGCCGACCTCTTCGAGTACGACGTGCTCGACCGCTGCGCCGTGCGCGACGTGAGCGTGCGCGGCGCGCCCCTCGACCAGGAGTGCCTCTCGGCCGACCGCGCGGGCTACCGCAGCCCGAGCGAGCGGCGCACCGCCGGGGCCATCGCCGTGCAGCCCCGCGCCACGCTCCTCGCGGGGCCGTGGAGGGGCCTCACCGTCACGGTCTCGGGCGGCCTCGGGTCGCGCTCGGCCGACCCCGTGTACCTCGGCAACGACCAGCAGGCGCCCTTCAGCCCCATCGCCGCCACCGAGGCGGGCGTGGTGTTCGACCGCCACCTCGCGGTCGGCGCCCTCACGGCCCGCGCGCTCTTCTTCTACACGCACGTCGGCCAGGACCTCGTCTTCGACGAGCAGCAGGGCAGGAACTCCCTCGCGCCGGGCACCGCGCGCATGGGCGCCCTCGCCGCCGCGCGCCTCACGGGGTCGTGGTTCGACGTGGCCGCGCACGCCACCTGGGCCCGCGCCACCTACGACGACACGGGCTACCTCGTGCCGTACGTGCCCGAGCTCGTCGCGCGCCTCGACGCGTCGGCCACGCGGCCGCTGCCGCTGCGCCTCCGCGGGCGCGCGCTCACCGCGAGCGCCAGCCTCGGCGTCACGTACGTGGCCCCTCGCCCGCTGCCGCTCTCCGAGCGCGGCGACGCCGTGTTCACCCTCGACGCCTCGGCCTCGGTGCGCTGGACCCACTTCGAACTCGGCGTCGCCGCGCAGAACCTCCTCGACGCGCAGTACCGCTGGGGCCAGTTCAACTTCGTCTCCGATTTTCACAGCCGCGACTACCCCACGCTCGTCGCGGCGCGGCACTTCAGCGCGGGGCCTCCGCGCATGGTGTTCCTGGTGCTCACGCTGCACCTCGGGAGCGCCGCGGCCCGCCACGGCGCCCCCACGGAGAGACCATGACCGCTCGCATCGCCCCCTGGTGCCTCGCCGCGCTCGCGGGCGCCCTCTCGCTCGGCGGCGCGGGCGCCCTCACCGCGGGCTGCGGCGACACGACGGGCCAGCGGCACGTGACCTTCGCCGCGCGCGCGGGCGGCTTCGAACACCCCGAAGGCCCCGTGCGCTTCGCCACCAACACGGGCTGGACGGTCACCCTCACCGAGGCCCGCGTCGCCGTGGGGCCCGTGTACCTCAACGCCCTCACCCCGCTCGCGTGCGACACCTGCCAGGCGCGCGCCTCGCTCGTCGAGCGGCTCGCGGACGTCCTCGCGCCGCGCGCGTGGGCGCACGGCGAGTCGCACCTCGGCGCGGGGCAGGTCGTCGGAGAGGTCACCCGACAGGTCGAGGTCGACGCGCTCTCGCCCGCGCTCGTCGACGTGCCCGGCGGGGGCGACGGGCTCGACACGCCCGCGCGCAGCGCCGAGGCGTGGCTCTACAACCGCGACGGCGCCCTGCGCGGCGCGGCCGTGCGCGTGGCGGGCGTGGCCTCACGCGAGGGCGCCGAGCTGCGCTTCGAAGGCGCCCTCGTGGCCGACGCGGCGACGCTCGCCACCCCGCAGGCGCCGCTCGAGGTCGCGCGCAGGGTGCGAGGCATCCCCGCCGACGTCACGCTGCGCGAGGGCGGCGCGCTCACCGTCCGCGTCGACCCGAGGCGTTGGTTCCAGGGCGCGGACTTCTCCGAGCTCATGGCCGCGCCCGAGGGCGCCTCGGGCGCCCGCGCGTTCTCGACCGCCGACAACGTGGGCCGGGCGTTTCTCAACAACACCCGCGCGTCGCGCGGCGTGTTCGAGATCACCTTCGCCGCCCCGCGCTGACAGAGCCCATGGAGCTCCAGGGGCTCATTTGCGAACTCCCGCGGAGGGCGATAGGGTCTCGGCCATGCGGTCCGTGAGCCTCGGTCAGTGGCTCTACTTCGCCTGGCACCTGCCGACGCTCCTGCTCGCGCTCGCGGCGCTCGGCGTCGCGGCGCTCATGGGCCGCTCGCTCGCGCGCGACCACCTCGACGCGCGCGCGCGCCACCTGCGATGGACCGTCCTCGGCTGGTGCAGCGTGTTCTCGTCGCTGCTCAGCGTGGTCGTGTGGCCCTACCTGCACGCCGTGTCGTCGGTGGCCGTCGAGCGCGACGGCACGTGGCACCTGCGCAACTACCTCGGCGTCGAGCTCGCGACGGTGCCCGCCCGCGAGGTCCGCACGGTGCGGGCCTTCGACCTGGGCGGGCTGCGCTGGGGCACCGGGCACGTCGAGATCGCGCGCGCCGGCGGCGAGACGCTCAGCACCGTGCGCATCGGGGGCCGTGGGTTCGAGCGCCTCTGCGCCACCCTGGGGTACACCGCCGCGATGCAGCGCGAGACGCTGGGCATGGTGGTGATCCCCGCGCACACGTTCTCCGCCCGCGGCCCCGCCCTCGTGCGCGACCTGGCCTCGCGCTGACCCTGCGCCCCGCGTCGCGGCATCAAAACCCTTGTACGCGGCCGCCCGCGGAGCTACGTGCCGGAGGCAACGGTCATGGAGTACACGGTCACGTTGATCCCCGGCGACGGGATCGGTCCCGAGGTCACCGCGGCGGCGCAGCGGGTGGTCGCCGCGTGCGGGGTCAAGATCCGCTGGGAGCGCCACGACGCGGGCGCCGAGGCCGCCGAGCGCACGGGCAACGCGTGCCCCGACGAGCTCATCCAGTCGATCCAGCGCAACCGCATCGCCCTCAAGGGCCCCGTGGGCACGCCCATCGGCAAGGGCTTCCGCTCGGTGAACGTCACCCTGCGGCGCGCGCTCGACCTCTACGCGTGCCTGCGCCCCGTGCGCTCGCTGCCCGGCGTGCCCTCGCACTACAAAGACATCGACCTGGTGATCATCCGTGAGAACACCGAGGGCATGTACTCGGGCATCGAGCACATGGTCGTGCCCGGCGTCGCCGAGAGCCTCAAGGTCGTCACCGAGAAGGCCTGCCAGCGCATCGCCGAGTTCGCCTTTCGCCACGCGCGCGCCTCGGGCCGCAAGCGCATCGCCGCGGTGCACAAGGCCAACATCATGAAGCTCACCGACGGGATGTTCCTCGAGGTCGTGCGCCGCACCGCGCAGCGCTTCAGCGACATCGAGCTCGGCGAGGTGATCGTCGACGCGTGCGCGATGCAGCTCGTGCGAGACCCCTCGCGCTTCGACGTGCTCGTCATGGACAACCTCTACGGCGACATCCTCGCGGAGCTCGCCGCGGGCCTCGTGGGCGGCACGGGCGTGGTGCCCGGCGCCAACCTCGGCGACGAGTGCGCCGTCTTCGAAGCGGTGCACGGCAGCGCCCCCGACATCGCGGGCAAGGGCGTCGCCAACCCCACGGCGGTCATCCTCTCGGCCGCCCTCATGCTGCACTCGATGGGCGAGCGCGAGGCCGCGCGTCGCGTCGAGCGCGCCGTCGAGCGCGTGCTCGCCGAGACCGCCGTGCGCACCCACGACCTCGGCGGCGACGCCACCACCGAGCAGTTCACCGACG
>JBDHVF010000735.1:0-4499 GCA_039809605.1 Polyangiales bacterium
TGATGAGTGCCAGAGCCCGGCCTGGCCGGGCGGCCCACCTTCGGTAGCGCCGGGTGAGCGGCATGCGACGAGCGCATGGAGCGACCGCGAACCCGGCGCGGCGACCTGGCGCCTGCACTCTTCGATCACCGCGCAAGCATCGAGGACGCATGGAGCGACCGCGAACCCAGCGCCGAGACGTGGCGTCGGCAACGGCTCCCGAAGGAGCATCTTGCCCTTGCGCTCCAGGCAATTTCGCGCGCTGCGGGGTGGCCGGTTGCGCAACCCGTGGGTCCAGAGGTGCTGGGGGCGTGGGCGAGCGCTCTCCCGTCGCGGGAGAGCGGACGGCGCCTTACTCCTCGTCGTCGTCGCCGTGGCGCGGCGTGACGAGGAGCTCGCCGTTGGGGCCGTCGCGGCGCACGACGTAGACGCGGCGGGCGACCACGTCGTCGTCTTCGCGGGCGACGACGGCGACGACGTTGGCGCCGGGGCGCAGCGGCAGCGCGGCCTCGAACGCGAGGTGCTGCCGGTCGGCCGCGTCGCGGTTCGACTGGTAGAAGACCTTCTCGCTGCCCACGTAGATGTACATGTCGAGCACGCGGAGCTCGTCGCTCACGCGCCCGCGCAGCGTGAGGGAGTTGCCGCGCACCGCGAGGGCCGCCGAGCCGTCGGTCTCGATCATCGGCGGCGAGTTGTGCAGCACGTAGGTGAGCGGGTGCGCCGGCGCGGCGACGCGCGCGCCCGGCGCCGCGGGGCGCAGCACCCACGCGGGCCGCCCGTTGCCGACGTCGACGCGCACGAAGTCGCCCGACTGCGCGGTGATGGGGAAGCTCGCCCCCGGCGCCGCGCGCAGCACCACGCGGGCGCCCTGGAGCGGCGCCTCGCGGAGCTCGGTCTCCGCGGAGAAGGCCGCCGTGCCCGTCGCGGGCGCGACGGGCGACGACTCGCGCGAGACGGCGACGTTGATCTTCTGCGACTCGACCTCGCGCAGGTCCTCGTCGGCGAGGGCGAGCTCGATGCGCGCCTCGGGGTCGCGGAACGACGGCGCCACGTCGAAGGTGAAGGCCACGCGGCGCTCCTCGCCGGGCGCCATGTTGTCGATCGCGAAGCGCGCGTCGTGAAGGAGCACGCCGGGGCCCGAGAGGTTCTTGATCGTGGCCTGCGTCGAGAACGACTGCCCCCGGCCGACGTTGCGCACCGTGAGGTACATCGTGACCTGCTCGCCGGGCTGGATGCGCCCGTCGCCGTTGCCGCTGCGCGGCGACTCGGCGAACTGCCACCCGTAGGCGAACACCGGGCGCTCGAGGCCCGTGACCGACGCGCGCAGCGGAGGAACCTCGGCGGGCACGCGGTTGTGCGACTCGGACCACTCCAGGCGAATGCCGTCGGTGCGCGACAGCGACGCCTTGGGCATCAGGCAGAGCTTGCGCGTGCCCGGCGCGGGCAGCGACGTGGTGCCGGGGCGGTAGCCCTCGTACTCGCAGATGCCCAGGGGCGTGGTCCACGTGCGGGTCTCGCCGGGGTTCACGCGGCCGAACACCAGCTCGCGGTTCTCGAAGAGGGGGTTGTCGCTCTTGGTCGTGGCGCGCAGGCGGTAGACCGGGGCGCTGCCGCGGTTGGTGACCGTCACCGTGAGGTCGAACGACTGCCCCGGCGCCGCGGTGTTCTGCGGGCGGTTGGTGGTCATCGTGACCTCGAGGTTCGACGGGCCGCCGTCGGCGCCCGCGTCCCAGTCGACGCCGAGGGGGCGAAGGGCCTGGGTCACGGCGGCGATCTGCTCGCCGCGCACGCGGTCGATGAGGGGGCGCGCGTCGGAGAGCATCTCGCGGCGGCCCGAGCGCGGCGCGGCCGCGAGCAGGTCGCGCGTGAAGCGCACGGAGAAATCCTCGCGGAAGCCGTCGTCGGCCAGGTCGTCGGCCCCGCGCAGGCGGAGCTGCTCGCGCTCCTCGGCGGGGAAGTTGTACTGCACGGTCTCGGCCGCGCGTCCGTCGGCGCGGGCGCGGGTGTTGGTGAGGTGCGCCGAGAGGTCGGCCTCGCGGGGGAAGATCCGGTCGGCGTCGAGGTCCATGTCGAGCCGGTCGGCCGTCATGGGCGAGAGCTCGATGTCGGGCGTGATGCCCACGCCCTGGATCGAGACGTCGCCGGGCGTGAGGTACTGCGCGATGGTGATCTTGAGCGCGCCGCCGTCGGGCAGGTTGCGGATCGTCTGCACGCTGCCCTTGCCGAACGACGTGCCGCCCACGATGAGCGCGCGGTTGTGGTTCTTGAGCGCGCCCGCGACGATCTCGCTCGCGCTGGCGCTGCCGCCGTCGATGAGCACGGCGATGGGGTACGGCGGCTCGGTGCCCTCGGGCTGCGCGTCGCGCTCGTCGCGCCCCTCGCGGCGGTTGCCCGCCGTGATCACGATGGGGCCGTCTTGCAGAAAGAGGTCGCCCACCGTGACGGCCTCTTCGAGCAGGCCGCCGGGGTTGCCGCGCAGGTCGAGCATGAGCGAGCGCATGCCCTGCTGGCGCATCGCCTGGAGCGCGCGCGTGAGCTCGTCGCCGGTGGTCTCGCTGAAGCTCTTGATCTTCGCGTAGCCCACCCCGTTGGCGAGCATGCGGCTCTCGACCGAGCGCACGTTGATCTGCGCGCGCGTGAGCTCGAAGCGGCGCGGGGCCGTCCAGCCGCCGCGGCCGGGGCGCACGATCCACACGTTCACCGCGGTGTTCTCGGGCCCGCGCAGGCGGTTGACGGCCTCGGAGAGCGACATGTTCTCGGTGCTCTCGTCGCCGATCTTCACGATGCGGTCGTAGCGCTGCAGCCCGGCCCGCGACGCGGGCGTGTCGGGCATGGGGTTCATCACCGTGAGCTGCCGGTCGCGGATCGAGATGACGATCCCGAGGCCGCCGAAGTGGCCGCCCGTCTGGATCTGCATCTCGTGGTACTGCTCGGGCGTCAGCACGATCGAGTGGGGGTCGAGCGTGTGGAGCATCCCGTTGGCCGCGGCGTACTCGACGTCGCGGAGGTCCACGCCCGACCCGCGCAGGTGCGTCTGGAGGAAGGCGAAGATCTCGCGCCAGCGCGGCTCGAGGTCCCACGGCGCGCGCACGTCGCCGATGGTGAAGGTCTGCTCGTGGGTGTCGACGCGCACGGTGACGGTGGGCGAGTCCTCCTCGTGGCGCACGAGCACCTGCGCGACGCTCCGCTGGATCGCGTCGAGGCCCTTGAGCAGCATCTCGCGCGGGTGCACGCGGGCCGGGTCGACGTAGTTGTTGTTGATCTCGAGCATCACGTAGCGGAGCACCTGCATCCGCGTGAGGTCGAAGTTGGGGTCGGGCGCGCGCGGCGCCGCGCGCCGCGGCTGCGCCATGAGCGAGCGGGAGCCCTCGACGCCGAACAGTCCGCCGTGCCGCGAGACCGTCACGTACGACGAGAACAGGCACGTCACGAAGATCAGTGCCGCCTTCCACGCGGCGTTCCAGCGGGTGTGCATCGCGGGCGAGTATAGTGGCTCCGCGCCACACGTCCCGGCATTTGGCGCAAGGAATTGCGCGGGAGTTTCCCGCGTTCAACGGGGTCGGGCGCGCGGCGCACTATCCAGCGCGCGGGCTTTTCGTGTACCAACGCGCCGCCATGCACGACGCGACCTACGACCAGTCCCGCTACGCCCCCCCCGAGATCGAGCACCGCTACGGCCCCAACGTGCACCTGCTCGACGACCCCGTGGCCCTCGCCTGGCTCGCGCGCCTCGGCGCGCGCGAGACGCAGCAGCCCGAGCTCGGTCGCCTCGTGCGCCGGCTCTACGAGCACCTCTCGCTCATCGTGCTCGGGGCCGAGCTGCCCCGCCGTCGCATCGACGTGCCCTCGCGCATGATCTCGTCGCGCCCCGAGGCGGTCTACCGCGGCGTCGCCGTCGACCGCTCGGCCCCGGTGGTGACCGTGGGCATCGCCCGCGCGGGCACGGTGCCCTCGCAGATCTGCTACGAGACCCTCAACGAGCTGCTCGACCCCGAGGGCGTGCGCCAGGATCACCTCTTCATGTCGCGCGTGACCAACGACCGCGGCGAGGTCACGGGCACCGCGTGGCACGACGCCAAGATCGGCCACCAGGTCGAGGGGCGCATCGTGCTGATCCCCGACCCCATGGGCGCCACGGGCGGCTCGATGTCGGCCGCGATGACCCACTACAAGACCAAGCTCGATGGAAGGCCCCGCGCCCTCATCGCGATGAACCTCATCGTGACGCCCGAGTACATCCTCCGGCTCACGAAGGACCACCCCGACGCGAAGGTCTACGCCTTTCGCTTCGACCGCGCGCTCTCGCCCAACGACGTGCTCGCCACGGTGCCCGGCACCCACCCCGAGCGCGAGCGCGGCCTCGACCACCACCAGTACATCGTGCCCGGCGCGGGCGGCCTCGGCGAGCTGCTCAACAACGCCTGGATCTGATCACTCCGACGCGCGCGACGGCGGGGCCACGGCCACGGCCGCGAGCACCGCCGCCGCGAGCGCCGCGAGCGCGGGCGAGGTGCGCACCA
>JBDHVF010000736.1:0-4498 GCA_039809605.1 Polyangiales bacterium
GGTCAGAAGAACCGGGGCGTGAACGACACCGAGGCGAAGAAGTCGAACAGCACCTCGTTGTTGGTGCGAAAGCGCCCGCCCGTCTGGTCGATCACCGGGCGGTGCGTGGGGTCGGGCGCGCTGTCGTTGACGCAGCCGCCGCGCCACTCGGGGTGGTCCGCGGGGATCGTCTGGCTCGGGTTGCACGCGTCGGTGGCGGTGATCATGTGCGGCGCCACCCACGAGAGCCCGAGGCCCAGGTCGAAGCGCATGAACTTCACCGGCTGCGCGCCGACCGTGAGCTGGCCGTTGAGCGTCACGTACGACTGGTTGGTGGTGAGCCCGTCGAACCAGATCTCGCGGCCCGGCTGGCACGACCCGTCGGCGCCGCGCACGTTCGAAGGGCATCCCGGCGCGTTGAGCGGGCGGCTCGCGGAGCTGCCGAGCGCGTCGTAGAGCGCGCTGTAGTCACGCCCCTGCGAGCGGTAGGTGCCGCGGAAGCGCAGGTCGACCACGATGCGCTGCCACGTCTCGCGGTTCTCGTAGGGGATGATCTCGGCGCCCACCACGAGCGAGCTCGTGATCGGCGGGTACGACGCGAGCTGACCGTAGGGCGTGTTGAAGTACCGGAAGGGCGTGTCGCGCAGCGGGAACTCCGCGAGGATGTCGAGGCCCGCGTACGGCTCGACGAAGCCGAAGCGCCGCGAGAGCGCCGTCTGGAAGTACACCCCGTGCAGCCCGCGCGAGATGCCCGGCGAGCCCGCGGACACCGGGCGCGTCGCGGCGCCCGTCGCGTTCACGCTCCCCGCGGGGGGCTGCGCCGGCACGCTGCTCGGCGCGGGGCACTCGGCGACGCCGGGCGCGGGCGAGGCGTTGCACGCGTGCAGGGGGTCGCCGACGGGGGGGCGCCATTCGAAGCGGAGCGTCCACGTGGGGTCGGAGCGGTAGCGCGACTGGTTGAGGATCGACCACGCGAGCCCGAGCCTGATCTGGTCGATGCCCGAGCGCGTGGGCGACGTGAAGGGGACGTTGAAGAGCGACGTGGGGCTGCCGTTCTGCGACCACCCGTCGCCGAGCGCGGCGTTGCCCTCGCCAGGCCCGGGGTCGGAGAGGTTGCGGATCTCGCGCGTGTTCGACAGCACGATGGGCACGCCGAAGGTGAGCGCGAGGTCGTGAAAGAGCCCGATCTCTCCGTTGACCAGCAGCGTGTGGGTGTTCTCGACGTAGTCGCCGACGCGGGCGAACTGCACGAGGCCCGTGCCGTTCACCGGGTCGCTCACGCGCAGCTCGCGCTCGATGGTGGCCGAGCGCCGCTGGTAGAGGTAGCCCGCCGAGAGCCTGAAGCTGAACGTGCTGCCGCGGTCGAACGAGTCGACCACGTCGGTGTAGCGCGCCGACTCGGCGAACATGAACACGGGGTCGCGCCGCGGCGGGGGGGCGTCGTCGGAGCTCTGCGCGAGGGCCAGCGAGGGCGTCAACGCCCCCACGAGGAGCGCGGTCACGGACAGTCGGCGCATCGTGTTTCCTCGGCGAATCAAAGCGTTTCGCGCACCGACGGTACGCGTCACGCGTCGCGGGTGTCAACGAAGACCGATGCGGGTGCGGTGAGCTACGAGACCTTCTCGAACGTGACGTCGCCGTTGACGGCGAGCGTGTCGACGATGGCCATGACCACCGCGTCGACGGGGCGATCCTTGGTGGCCACGGTCTGCCGCGCGGAGCTGCCCTGCGCGATGAGCACCACCTCGCCGAGCCCCGCGCCCACCGCGTCGGCGGCGATGAGGGCCGCGCCCGTGGGCTCGCCCTTCACGTCACACGGACGCACCACCAGGAGCTTGAGCCCGTCGAGGGTCGGCTCCTTGCGCGTGGCGACGAGCGTGCCGGTGACCTTGCAGATGAGCATCGGTGGGGCTCTCGATCAGTGGTCGCCGGGGAGCTTCTTCGACTGGCCGGGGCCGCGCCCGAGGGGCAGCACCTCGTCGATGTTCGCGTGGGGGCGCGGGATGATGAGAATGCTCACCATCTCACCGATGCGCTCGGCCTCGCGCTGCCCGGCCTCGGTCGCGGCCTTCACGGCCGCCACGTCGCCGCGCACGATCACGGAGGTGAAGCCCCCGCCGACCTTCTCGTAGCCCACGAGCTGCACCCTCGCGGCCTTGACCATGGCGTCGGCCGCCTGCACGGCCGCCGCGAAGCCCTTCGTCTCGATGATTCCCAGCGCGTCGCTCATGACGTGTCCCTTCTCGTTCCGTTGCGTGCCCGGTCACCCTTCAGCGATCGAGCTTCGTCTCCTGCTTGCGTCCCTGCACCGACGAGAGCGCCGCGCGCGCGGCCTCGGCCGCCGCGTCGATCTCGGCCTCGGGGCCCGAGAGGTAGAGCCTGCCGAACGCGCCGTAGGGCTGGATGTGCACCAGCGAGATGCGCGCGGCCTTCTCGGCCTCGTTGGCCGCCAGCACGATGTACCCCGCGGGGTCGGTCTCGAGGATCAAGAGCGACTCGCCCGGCAGGATCATCATGCCCTGCGAGTTCTTGTTGATGATCTGCGCCTGGTACGGCTCGATCCCGCGGATGATCTGGTTGGTCGGCATGTTGGGCGCGAGGCGGTCGCTCTCCTTGAGCTCCAGGGCTTCGAGAATCGCCGAGCCCGCGTCCATGACCTGGCCCTTGTCCTCGTGGTGCACCTCGAGCAGGCCGTAGGCGCGCTCGACCACCTGCACCGCGGGCTGCACCTTGCTCGCCTTGAGCGCGAGGTCGGTCACCCGGTTGATCGCCATGCCCGGCGCGATCTCGACCCAGAGCGACGCCATCCACGGGATCGGCAGGAAGCCCCTCGCCGTCTTGCCGATGAACGACGCGAGCTGCGGCTGCAGGCTGTCGAGAAAGATGTACGTGCGCAGGGCGACGGCGGCCATGGCCCGCGGAGGTATCACGGCCCGATGAGAATCCGCAAGGGTCACGGCGCGGGCACGAGCCCGACGGCGTCGATCTCGTTCCAGCCCGCGACGCGGCGGGTGTCGAGCATGAGGCGCAGGGCGCCGATCGTTCGCGGCGCGGGGAGCGTCACCTCGCCCACCACGGCCATCGCGGGGAGCACGCCCGAGGTGCCCTCCCAGAGCACCGTCGGGGCCGCGGGGTCGGTCACGTCGTCGACGCGCGCCACCGCGCCGGGGTTGAAGGTCTCGGCCCACACCACCGACGACGCCCGCACGGGGGGGTCGAAGCGCAGGGTGATCCACTCGGGGCCCGCGTCGGTCTCGTGCGAGGCCCACGCGCCGTCGATGTCACCGTGCCGGGGGTAGACGTCGGGAGCGCCCGCCGCGCCCGACGCCGCGTTGCGCTCGTGCGAGTACTCGCTCGAGTACGACGTGACCCCGTTGGCCCACGCCACGCGCCTCGCCGCGAGCGTCGCCGCATCGGGCCGCGCGTAGTTGATGGTCGATCCCGCGAGGCTCTGCGCGGGCCGCGGAGGCTCGGCCGGGCGCGACCTCGTCGCCGCTCCGCTCAGGACCGCGACCGCCACGCCGCCTGCCACCGCGAGGGCGACCACGGCCACGAGCGCGAGGAGCACGTTGCGCCCCGCGCGCGAGGGCGGCGGCACGCGCGTGCGCAGGGCCTCGGGCAGCGGCGCGGCCGCGAGGAGCCCCACGGTGTCGACCTCGGCCCAGCCGGGGTTCACCGTGTAGATGCGCAGCCTTCGGATGGGCCTCGGCGGGTCGACGGCGACCTCGAGCACCCGCGCGTCGCTCTCGCTCGTGGGCAGCGCGGCGTAGAGCAGCCGCTCGTCGCCCGTGGCGTCGACGACGGCGAAGGTCGAGCCCGCGCGGTGGGTCTCGTAGACGTGCACGGCGGCCATGGGCGCGTCGACTCCGAAGTCGAGCTCGACCCACTCGACGGGGCTGGTGCGCGGCCCCGGCGCCCACGCGCCGCCGATGTCTCCGTAGCGAGGGAACACGCGCGGCGGGCCGATGAGCGCCGACGGGGACCACGACCCGCCGAAGGTGCTCGACGCCCGCGCGCCCGACGGCCACACGCCCGCTCGTGAACGACCGCGGCGCGCGCCGCCACCTGCGCGGGGGTGAGTCGCGTGCCGGCGCCGTGACGCTCGGGCGAGGGCCCACGAAGGAGGTGCTGGTGCAGCGACGCGCCGTCGTCCGCGGAGGCGGTGACGGTGGCGGTGATGGTCGCGACGGAGGCGGTCGTCGTGGGCCCGACCCAGGTGGTCTGCTTGCAGTACGCGCAGGTGAGTTCGCTCACGCCGGGGTGGCGATCGAGCGCGGCGCCGCAGTTGCCGCAGCGGGTGACGGTGGTCTCGACGGGCATGGCGCGGGATCGTAACCCCAACGGGCGATGTCCGCGCAGCTCTTCGCGCGCCATGCGCGGGCGTCGGGATCGCGCGTCCGCACGTGGAATGCGGGCGTTGGGGTTGCGCATCCGCACGTGGAATGCGGGCGTTGGGGTCGCGCATCCGCACGTGGAATGCGGGCGTTGGGGTCGCGCATCCGCACGTGGAATGCGGGCG
>JBDHVF010000737.1:0-4495 GCA_039809605.1 Polyangiales bacterium
ATCGCGGCCCTCGCGGCCCTGCGCCGCCGCGTCGACGCGCTCCCGCGCGACCGCGTGCCCGCCGACGCGCGCCGCTTCCTCGACGCGTGGGTGCCCGCGGGGGGCGCGGCGGTGATCCGCCCCGCCGACGTGCCCGCGTCGCTGCGCGGGTCGTTCACCGAGCGCGACGGGCGCGCCGACCGCGCGGTGCTGGTGTTCCCCACGCTGGCCGTCGACTACGACGACACGCGCAACGTCGCCGCCTTCGCCGAGCGCGTCGCCGCCGCGCCGCTGCCCCGCGGCACCGTGGTGGGCGGCGTGTTCATGGTGATGGCCGAGATCTTTCGCACGCTGCGCCGCGACGCGCCGCGCGTGATCGAGATGGTGTGCCTGCTCGTGGCGCTCGCGCTCGTGCCCGCGTTTCGCCGCAGGCCCCTGCGCGTGCCCGCGGTGGTGCTCGCGGTGACGGCCGTCGCCGTGGCCTCGCAGCTCGTGATGCTCGCCCTCGGCGTGCGCCTCAACATGCTCAACTTCGCCGCGCTGCCGATCACCATCGGCGTCGGGGCCGACTACGCCGTCAACCTCGTGGGCGCCACCGACGCCCTGCGCGTCGACGCGCGCGAGGCCACCGCGCGCATGGGCGGCGCCATCCTGCTCTGCTCGCTCACCACCGTCGTGGGCTACCTCACCCTGCTGCTCGCGGGCTCGGGCGCGCTCCGCAGCTTCGGGCAGGCCGCCGTGCTCGGGGAGCTCGTCGCCGTGCTCATCGTGCTCGGCGTCTACCCCGCGCTCGCGGGGCGGCGCGCGACGGCCGATGCGACGCGCGGCGCGCACGCGCGCGACGAGGGCGTGGCGGGGGCGCGCGCGGGGGTGTGACGAGGGCGCGCCGAGGAAATCGGCGAGTGAGAAAAGCCGTGGCGTAGCGGCGCTCTCACCGCTGCCCCATACAGCTCACGAACGCGCGGGGACGTTGGGGCGCCCGGTGGTGCGAGGGAGGCTTCGCGCTCCGCGCCGCGGCACCTTCGCGTCGAGGGAGGGAACCTCCATGACGAACGTGCACTCACGGTCACTCGCGGCGCTCGCCATCGCGGCCTGCGCCGTGCTGCACGCGTGCGCCTCGGACGCGCCCGGCCCGCAGGCGTCGTGGAACGACCACGGCGACGCCGCGGCCATCACGAACGACGCTCGGGTCGCGACGGACGTCGCGCCCGACGCGAACGTACACGGCGCCGCGTGTGACGACGCGATCGCGCTCGCGGCGGGCGTCACGCTCACCGCGCAGCGCACGCCGCGCGAGGGCTCGCCCGACACCACGTGCCGGCCGAGCGACGCCCCGCGGCGCTTCTATTCGTTCACGGTCCCGTCCGGGCAGCGCGCCGTGGTGACGGTGACGCCGACGGGCGAGCCCGCGTGGCGCGCGGTCGTGCGCATGCGCCGCGCGTGCGACGAGGACGCGTGCGTCGCCGACGGCGAGTCGGCCGCGCCGGGCGCGCCGGTCGCGGTCTCGTACGGCAACGACAACACGGAGGCGGTGTTCAAGGTCGTCGAGGTGAGCGGCACCGCCGCCGAGGCAGGCGGCGCGTTCGACATCGCGCTGCGCTTCGAGCCGCTCGACGGCGAGGCTGCGTGCGCGCTCCCGGTCGTGCGCGCGCTCACGCTGCCGAGGGACACCGCGTCGGGGACGCTGTCCACGCCCGCGCTGGCCGGGCCTCCCTCGTGCTACTCGAGCTTCGCCGAGGCGATCTACTCGCTCGACGTCGCGGAACGCACCGACGTGGCGCTGCTCGCGCCCTGCGGGCGTTACGAGTTCGACTGCGCGCTGAGCGTCCGCCGGGCGTGCGACGACGTCGCGAGCGAGGTCGCGTGCCAGGGCCCGAGCTACCACCTGAGCACGCGCGGCGGGTACCTTCGAACGTCGCTCGACCGGGGCCGCTATTACGTCCTCGTGAGCGGCGGCAGGGACGAGCCCTACACGCTCGACCTGTGGTCCTACGAGGGCGCGCCCAACTCGGCCTGCGCCACGGCGACGCCCGTGCACGACGGCGACGTGATCCGAGGGGACTTCGCGCTCGGGGGGCATCACGACTCCTGCGGCATCTACCAGGACCAGCAGCCCATCGGCGCGTCGCTCTTCTACTCCATGCGCATCCCCCCTGGAGACACGATGTTCGTCGAGTTCGCGGGGGCGCCGCCGACGCATGGGGGCAGGTTCGCGATCGCCACGACATGCGCGCCGCGCGCCTGCCTCTCGCCGGGCTGCTCGGGCTCGTTCTGCGGCGGCAACCTCCCGGAGTGGTACACGAACCGCGGCGCGGCGCCGTTGGACGTGATCTTCTCGGTGTCGGCCGGGTCCATGATCGTCGACCCGACGCGCTCGGCGCCCTTCGAACTCTCGGTGCGTCTGGCGCCTCGCGCCTCCAACAGCACCTGCGCCACGGCGACGCCCGTGCACGACGGCGACGTGCTGCGGAGAGAGAACACGGTGCTCGGCGGCGAGACGCGCGACGTCTGCGGGATCACGAGCGACCACACGCTGTATTACTCGGCCACGGTCGCGCCCGGTGAGACCCTCTTCGCCTCCGCGCGCCCCTCGCCCGAGGGGACCGCCACGAGCTGCACGCGCACGCTCCGAGCGCTGCGATCGTGCGGCGAGGCGACGTGCGTGGCCCCGGTCGCCTCGTCGGATCTCTCGTACACGAACGAGAGCGCCGCGACGCAGACCCTTCCCATCGCGCTCTCGTGCGGCTCGACGACGGGCACGCCGGGCGGCCCCTTCGACCTGTCGTTCTTCGTGCGGCGACCTCCCTCGCACGCCGCGTGCGACCGGGCGACGGCGGTGCACGACGGGACGCACCTCGCGCTCGAAGGCCCCGTTCGCGCCTTCGAGGCCGGCGCCACCTGCCTCGCATCGGCACCGGGGCGCACGCTGTATTACGCCGCGACCGTTCCCCCCGGGCAGACCCTCGCCGTGCTCGCGCGCAGGGCGCTGGGGCCTCACACGGCTCCCGTCGTTCGCCTCGCGGAGTCGTGCGGCGCCGCGAGCTGCCTCGCGGAGGCGACGCGCGACGCCAGCCGCGAGCAGGCGGCGCTGCGCTTCGACAACACGGGCCCGTCGGCGCGACGTGTCGTGTTCTCGGTCGCCGGTGCGCCGGGGGCCGACGCCCTGCTGGTCGACGTCGACGTGGCGATCGTGCCGACCCGCGGCAGCGGCGCGGTGACCGCGATGGCGCTCGGGCAGTACGCCACCTGCACGCTGCGACGGGACCGCGCGGTCTGGTGCTCGGGGCAGCTCGGCGACGGGCCGCAATGGCTCGCGCCGACCGAGGTCGACGGCGCGCACGCCGTCACGCAGCTTTCACTGGGCACGGCCCACGCGTGCGCGCGACGCGCCGACGGCTCGGTGTGGTGCTGGGGCGCGAACAACTTCGGCCAGCTCGGCGACGGCACCACCACGACGCGCCTCACGCCCGCCGCGGTGTCGGCGCTTCGCGGCGCGGTCGAGGTCGCGGCGGGCGTCGCGCACACGTGCGCGCGGCTCGCCGACGGCACCGTCCGGTGCTGGGGGAGCAACGCCTCGGGGCAGTTCGGCAACGGCAGCGCCGAGGGGAGCCCGACGCCCGTCGCGGTGCCCGGCCTCGGCGACGTCACGCAGATCGTCGCGGGGGGCTACTACTCCTGCGCGCTCCGCGTCGACAGGACGGTCTGGTGCTGGGGCGCGAACAACGCCGGTCAGCTCGGCGACGGGACCATCGCGTCGATGGTGCGCACCGGGCCTCCCGTCGCCGTCGCCGGCCTCACGGACGTGACGCAGATCAGCGCGGGCTACGAGCACGCGTGCGCGCGGCGCGCCGACGGCACGGCGTGGTGCTGGGGCTACGACGCAGGCGGTCAGCTCGGCGACGGCGCCACCATGGACCGCGGCGTCGCGGCGAGGGTGCCCTCGCTCACCGGCGTCGCGCAGGTCGCCGCGGGCTTTCGGCACACGTGCGCCCGCGGCGCGAGCGGTGCGGTCTCGTGCTGGGGAGCCAACTTCTACGGCCAGCTCGGTGACGGCTCCACGGACGATCGTCACGTGCCCACGGCCGTGCCGGGTATGAGCGACGCGGTCGAGGTCTCGCTCGGCGTCGGGCACACCTGCGCGCGGCGCGCCGATGACACCGTGTGGTGCTGGGGGAGCGACCTCTCCGGCGAGCTCGGCGACGCGACCCTCACGCAGCGCACCAGCCCCGTCGCGACGCTCTTCTGACGGACGACCTCACACTCCTACACGCGCCTCGAACACGCGCCACTGGCGCTCGGCGGCGAGCAGCGGGTCGTCGGGCCACGCGCTCCATCGGCCCGTGGGCGCGAACCCGGCTCGCACGTGCGCGCGCACGCTCGCGACGTTGCGGGCGGCGATCTCGCAGCGCACCGCGCGCAGGCCCGTCGCGCGCGCCTCGTCGAGCACCGCGCGGGCGAGCGCGGCGCCGCCGCCGTGGCCCCTCCACGCGGCCTCGACGACCATCGCCGACGAGAC
>JBDHVF010000738.1:0-4492 GCA_039809605.1 Polyangiales bacterium
GAGCCGCGGCTGGCCTCTCGCTGCCAGCGTCGCGAATGCGCCGCGGCTCTGCGGAGCCGCGGCTGGCCTCTCGCTGCGGGCGTGGGGATCGCGCGATAGCGCCCCGCGCGAGGCGCCCGCGCCACGGTCGCTACAGCGCTCCCATCACGGTCACGCCCACCGAGCGGCCGAGCGCGCCGCCGAGCGTGGGGAGCACCGTCACCCCCTGCCCCACGGCCAGCTCGCTGCGCGTCGCGCGCGCGATCGCGTAGCCCGCGAGGCCGCCCACCACGAGCCCGCCGATGGCCGCCACCGAGACGCGCGCCCACGCGGCCTCGGTCACGCCTCCGTCGCGCGAGAGGTACGTGGTGAGCACGGCCCCCGCGGGCAGCAGCCCCGCCACGCCGCCGATCGAGGTGAGCCGCATCTCGCGCGCCGAGGGGCGGAACGCGCGCACGCTCGCGATCGTCGAGACGAAGCCCACGGCCTCTCCCGCGAGCGCCCACGCGCCGAGGTCGGTGCCGCAGCGCAGCGCGCCGCAGAAGAAGGTGCCGAGCAGCGCGCCGCCCACGCTGCCCGTGCCGACGTAGAGCGCCTGTCCGGGCGTCGCGTCGGTGAGGTGCCCGAGCGCGATGCCCGCCGCGAGGCCCGACGTGCTCCCGATGAAGGTCGCGGGGCCCGTGATCGACACGCTCGATGGGAACGACTCTTCGCGCAACTGCACCGCGAGCGCGAGCGAGGCGATGTAGCCCACGATCGTTCCCACGCCCGCGGAGAACCCCCGCCCACGGCGCATCGGGAAGTAGTGATCGACGAGCAGCGCGCCCGTTCCGCTGGCGACTGCGAGCGCGGCGGGGAGGATCCAGAAGGTCTCGGGCTCGCCGTCGTCGGCGCGGCGCCCCGCGGCCCACTCGATCATGGTTCCAACGCGCAGGCCGTACGTGGTCGCGGTGAGCCCGAACGCGATGAGCTCGCCCGTGCGTCGACGGTCGGCCGCGTCTTCGTCGACCTCGGTCACGGCCGCGATCGGCGGGGGATGGGCGCTCTGCGCGCGCGCCACCGAAGACATGACCCCCAGCGCGACCCCGAACGCCGCTCCCCTCACGCAGCCCTCACGACGCCCGCGGCGAGCAGCGCCATCACCACGAGCGCGAGCGCGATGCGGTACCACCCGAAGATCGCGAGGCCGTGCTTCTGGAGCCACCCGAGCATCCAGCGCACCGCGGCCAGGGCCGACGCCGCGGCCATCGCGAAGCCGAGCGCGAGCTCCGTCGGGCCGTACGCTTCACGCAGCGCCGCGCCGCTCTTCAGGCCCTTGTAGCCCGCGGCCGCCGTAAGCGTGACGAGGCCGAGCAGGAAGCTGAACTCCACCGCGGCGGTCATCTCCATGCCGAGGAGCAGCGCGCCCACGATGGTGGCGAGGCTGCGCGAGGTGCCGGGCCAGAGCGCGGCGCACTGCGCGAGGCCGATGACGAACGCGCGGCGCGGGGTGAGCGCGTCGAGGCCCCATCCCTTCGCGCCCGACGCCGAGAGCCTGCGCGAGAGCGCGAGGATCGCCACGCCGCCGACGAGCCACGACGCGGCCACGGGCCACAGGCCGAAGAGCACGCGCTCGATGGGGTCGTCGAGCAGCTTGCCGATCACCGCCGCGGGGAGAAAGGCCACGAGCACGTTCACCGCGAGTCGCAGCCCCTCGGGGTCGCGGCCGAACACGCCCTTCACCATGGCGGCCACGCGCAGGCGGTAGATCGCCACCACCGCGGCGATGGCGCCGACCTGGATGCACACCGCGTAGGCGCGCGACGCCTCCGTGGAGGCCATCCCGAGCGCGCGCTGCGCGAGCAGGAGGTGCCCCGTCGAGCTCACCGGGAGGAACTCCGTCACGCCCTCGACCACGCCCAAGACGATCGCCTGCCACCAGTCCATCGGCGTGGGCTTGTACCGCAACGCTCCTCGCGTGTCGCCGGGCGGCGGCGGGTGTATCGTCCGCGCCCATGTTGTCGGCACGCATCCAGACGCCCCCCGCGATCAACGAGCCCGCGCTCTCCTACGCGCCCGGTACGCCCGAGCGGGCGGCGTTGCAGAAGGCCCTCTCGGACCTGTCGTCGCGGCAGACCGACGTGCCCATGGTGATCGACGGCCGCGAGGTGCGCACCGGAGCGCTCGTCGAGATGCGCTCGCCGCACCGCCACGACCACGTGCTCGGCCGCTGGCACCGCGGCGCCGTCGAGCACGTCTCGCACGCCATCGACGCCGCGCTCGCGGCGCGCAAGCAGTGGGCGGCGATGCCCTGGGAGGCCAGGGCGGCGGTGTTCCTCCGCGCGGCGGAGCTGCTCGCGACGAGGCACCGCCAGGTGCTCAACGCGGCGACGATGCTGGGCCAGTCGAAGACGGCGCACCAGGCCGAGATCGACGCTGCGTGCGAGCTCATCGACTTCTGGCGCTTCAACGTGCACTTCGCCGAGCGGCTCTACAGCGACCAGCCCCTCTCGCCCCCCGGCGTCTGGAACCAGATGGACCTGCGCCCCCTCGAGGGCTTCGTGCTCGCGGTCACGCCGTTCAACTTCACGTCCATCGCGGGCAACCTCCCCACGGCGCCCGCCCTCATGGGCAACACCGTCGTGTGGAAGCCCTCGGTCAACGCCACCTACTCCGCCCACTTCATCATGGAGCTCCTGCGCGAGGCGGGGCTGCCCGACGGGGTGATCAACCTCGTGCTCGGCGATCCCGCGACCACGGTCGACACGGCCCTCGCGCACCCGGCCCTCGCGGGGCTCCACTTCACGGGCTCGACCGACGTCTTTCGGAGCATCTGGGGCAAGGTCGGGGCGAACGTCGCGGCGGGCCGCTACCACGGCTATCCCAGGCTGGTGGGCGAGACGGGCGGCAAGGACTTCGTCTTCGCGCACCCGAGCGCCGACCTCGACGCGCTCGCCGTCGCCCTCGTGCGCGGTGCCTATGAGTACCAGGGCCAGAAGTGCAGCGCCGCGTCGCGCGCATACGTGCCGCGCTCCTTGTGGAAGCCCCTCGCCGACCGCGTCACCGCGATGCTCTCGGAGGTGCGCGTGGGAGACGTGAGCGACTTCACCAACTTCATGGGCGCGGTGATCGACCGCCGCGCGTACGACAAGCTCACGGCGCGGGTGAAGGGCGCGCAGGCCGACGCGCGCTGCGAGGTCTTGCGCACGGGCTTCGACGACCGCGTGGGGTACTTCGTCGAGCCCACGCTGATTCGCACCGACGACCCGTCGCACCCGCTGATGCGCGACGAGCTCTTCGGCCCGGTGCTCACGGCGTTCGTCTACGACGACGCGCGCTACGACGAGGCCCTGAGGCTCTGCGACGAGGGGTCGCCCTACGCGCTCACGGGCGCGTTCTTCGCGCGCGACCGGGCGGCCGTCGAGCACGCGCTCGGCGCGCTGCGCGACGCGGCGGGCAACTTCTACGTCAACGACAAGCCCACGGGCGCCGTCGTGGCGCAGCAGCCCTTCGGCGGCGCGCGTGCGTCGGGCACCAACGACAAGGCCGGCAGCGCGATGAACCTCCTGCGCTGGGTCTCGGCCCGCGCCATCAAAGAGACCTTCGCGCCCCCGACCTCGTGGCGCTACCCCTTCATGGGCTGAGCCCCGCGCGGTGAGGCCCGGCCGTCTCGACCTCGCGCGCGTCGCGTGCGGCGCCCTCGTCGCCGCGCTCGCGGTCGCCGTGCGGTCGTCGATGCGCGCGCAGGTGTTCGCGAGCGGAGAGGTCACGCCCGTCGAGGTCGACGCCTTCCTCCACCTGCGCCGCGCGCTGCGAACGTTCGAAGCGTTCCCGACGCTGCCGCAGCGCGACCCGCTCGTCGACTGGCCCCACGGGGCCGTGTTCCCGTGGCCCGAGGGCTTCGACTGGTCCATCGCCGCCCTCGCGCGCCTCGTCGGCTGCTCGACGACGTCGTGCGCCGCGCCCGTGGCTGCATGGTTCCCGGTGATCCTCGGCGTGGCCGTGGCGCTGGGCACGTACGCGCTCTGCCTGCGGCTCCTCCGCGGAGGCGCCGGGGCCACGGGCGCCGCGCTGCTCGCGGGCCTCGGCGTCGCGCTCGCGCCGCAGTCGGTCGCCACGTCGGTGGTCGGGCGCATCGACCACCACGTCGCCGAGCAGGCCGCCGTGCTCTCGCTGCTCGCGTGGTGCCTCGCGCGCCCCTCGCCCGACGCCTCCCTGCGTGACGCGCTGCGCTTCGAACTCGCGGGCGCCGCCGCGCTCGGGCTCTCGCTCTGGAGCTTCAACGGCTCGGTGCTCTACGCGTACACCGCCGCGGGCGTGCTGGCGGTTCGCGCGCTCATGGACGCTCGTCGCGCCCACCGCCTCGGCGTCGGCGGCGCGGCCTTCGCGGCGGCGGCGCTCTTCGTCGCGTGGCGCTCGGTGCCCGCGGTGCGCGCGCACGGCCACGCGCTCGACCACCTCTACACGTCGTACCTGCAACCCGCGCTGCTCGCGCTCGCGGGCGCGCTCGTGCTCGCGGCGGCCGAGGTCGCGC
>JBDHVF010000739.1:0-4486 GCA_039809605.1 Polyangiales bacterium
CCCGTGCGCGACCTCTGCGAGTCGGTGCGCTGCGGCCCCGAGGAGACGTGCTTCGCGGGGCGCTGCGTGGCCGGGTGCTTCCCCGCGCCGTGCGCGGGCGTGCGGTGCCCCGCGGGGCAGTACTGCGACGACGGCACGGGCGCCTGCGCGCGCATCACCCCGTGCCCCGGCGCGTGCGACGAGGGCTTCGCGTGCCACGTGCGCTGCACCCCTCGCACGCCCTGCGACGGCGTGACGTGCCGCGCGTCGGAGGTCTGCGTCGACGGACGCTGCGCGCCCAACCCCTGCGCGGGCGTGACCTGCGCCGAGGGGTCGCTCTGCATCGACGGCCGCTGCACGCCCACCTGCGGCTGCGACCCGCCGTGCACCCGCTCGCCGCGCGACCGCTGCGTGGTGGGCCGCTGCGTGTGCAACCGCCTCTGCCAGCCCGACACGCCCTGCGGCACCGACGACGGCTGCGGCGGGCGCTGCGTGGGGCCGTGCCCCAACCCCTTCGCCACGTGCGACCCGGTGCTCTTCTCGTGCGACTGCGCCCGGCGCTGCGCGCCCGACAGCGAGTGCGGCTCCGACGACGGCTGCGGCGGGCGGTGCGACCAGGGCTGCGGCCTCGGCGAGCGCTGCGACACGGCCCTGCGGCGCTGCATCTGCGTCTCGCGCTGCCCGGCGCCCGAGCGCTTCGAGGAGTTCCCCTGCGGCGCGGTCATCCCCAACGAGTGCGCGGGGGGGCCCACGTGCGGCACGGGCACGGGCTGCCCCGCGGGCCAGCGCTGCAACCCCACCACGCTCCGCTGCGAGTGCGTGAGCGGCTGCGACGGGCCCCCCGACGGCGGCATGGAGATGGGCTGCCCGCCCGACCGCTCGCCCTGCGAGGGCCTGTGCGTCGACCTTCAGCGCGACGGCAACCACTGCGGCGCGTGCGGCATCCGCTGCCCCTTCGGCACGACGTGCCAGGGCGGCGTGTGCCGCTGCCCGGCGCCCCTCACGCTCTGCGGCGACCGCTGCGTGAACACGCAGCTCGACGGCTCCAACTGCGGCGCGTGCGGCACCGTGTGTGTGGGCCGCACCAACTGCGAGGGCGGCGAGTGCCGGTGCATCCCCGCGTGCGTGGTCGACCCGAACTCGGTGCCCTGCGGCGTCGAGATCGCGAACGCGTGCCCCGACGGCCCCTCGTGCGGCGTGGGCCGCGCGTGCGACGCGGGCGAGGTCTGCGACACGCGCGCGCGGCGGTGCGTGTGCGTGCCGCGGTGCCCGGCGGGCGTGCGCTGCGGCGTCTCCGACGGCTGCGGCGGGCAGTGCGTCGGCGCGTGCGACGCGGGCTCGACCTGCACGCAGGACCCGTCGGACACGCGCCGCTACTTCTGCTCCGAGGGGAGCTGCGTGTCGGGCTGCCGCTGCGACGAGGTGTGCGCGATGAACCGCTGCGTGCCCATCACCTGCGCGTCGGGCGACCGCCCGTGCCCCTGCCAGTGCTGCCCCTTCGGGCAGATGTGCGTCGGCGGGAGCACCTGCGTGCCCATCCCGCCGTGAGGGTTTCGTCTACGTGTAGAGCGTCCACCACGCGCCGCGGTGGCGGGCCTTCACGCCGTCGAACCACCGGCAGAGCGGCCAGAGGAGCGCGACGCCCGCGAGCCACGCCGCGTACACCACGGGCAGCGACCCCCCCGGCGCCGTGGCGCGCGTCGAGCGAGGGGCCGCGCGCGAGCGTCCACGCGGCGCCCATCGCGTGCAAGAGCGGCAGGTGCAGCACGTAGAAGAAGAGCGGCACGCGGCCGAAGGTGACGACCGCCCGCGCGCGGGAGAGGTCGCGCCCGGTGAGCGCCCCCCACGCCGCGAGCGCGGGCCCGAGGGTCATCAAGAGGTACGCGAGCGACGGCGGGTACTTCTCGCAGTCGAGGAACGACAGCAGCGTGAAGCCCGCGCGCGGCTGCGGCGTCCACGGCGCCGGGTCGCCGTAGCGGTTCACCGCGCGCAGCGCCACGAAGCCCGCCGTGAGCAGCGCGCCCGCGCGGAGGAGCCTCCGGCGTCGCGCCTCGACGGGCAGCGCCATCCACGGGCCGAGGCCGTAGCCCGCGGCCATCACCCCGATCCAGGGCACGAGCGGGTACGCGACGTACACGCGACGGCCCGCGAGGGGCTCGAGGCCGCCGCCCTCGTGCAGCACCTTCCACGCCCACGCGAGCGGGCCGAAGCGCGCGGCGGTGACGGCGTCGAAGAGGTCGTGGCCCGCGATCATCACGGCGCCGAGGGCGAGCGCCGCGCGGGGGCCCGCGCGCGACACGAGCGCGAGCGCCACCATCGACCACCCGATCGCCCAGATGACCTGCACGAACGAGAAGCGGTAGTCGACGTTGAAGAGCCACCCGAAGCGCACCACCGTGAGCTCGAGCGCGACGAGCCAGAGCCCGCGCGTCACGAGCAGCCGCGACGCCTCGGCGGGCGAGCGCGAGCGCGCGCCGAGCCAGGCCGACACGCCCGCGAGCAGCACGAACACCGGCGCGCAGAAGTGCGTCACCCAGCGCGTGAAGAAGAGCGGAGCCGTGGTGGTCGCGAGGTCGAGCGGGGCACGCGCGCGGTCGCCGATGAAGTCGCGCGCGTGGTCGAGCGCCATGAGCACCATCACGGCGCCGCGCACCAGGTCGATCGAGTCGTCGCGCTCGCGCGTGGGTGCCATGCGCTCCCTTACTACAACAGCCGCGCGGAACGTGCTTTGCTCGCGCCCCCTCCGCCGATGCCCTCGCCTCGACTCACCGCCTCGTGCTTCGTGCTCTGCGCGTCGTGGGCGTCGCCCGCCGCGGCGCAGCCCGCCTCATGGTCGCTCTCGTGGACGGCCCCCCCGGAGTGCCCCGGCGAGCCGTCGCTCCGCGCGCAGGTCGAGTCGATGGTCGGCCGCCGCGAGTCCCCCGTGCGCATGACCGCGCGCGTGAGCCCCGACGCGTCGGGGCGCTGGCGCGCGGCGCTCACCACCGAGGCCCGCGGCGCCCAGGGGGCCCGATCGATCGAGGCCGCCACCTGCCGCGAGCTCGCCGACGCGGTGGCCGTGATCCTCGCGTGGATGATCGACCCCTCGGCGCAGCCCCCTCCGCCCGAAGCCCACGTCACGCCCGGCGCCGACGTGACGCCTCCGGCCGCCGCGCCCGTCGACGCGACGCCCGCTGCGACCCCCGCGGTCGCCGCACCCGCGCCGCCCGCGCGTCGCACGGAGCCCGCGCTCGCGATGATGCGCGTCAGGGCCGTGTACCTCTGGCGCGCGCGCGTGGCCGTGGGGGCGCGCGGAGACCTCGGGGCGCTGCCCGCGTTCGCGGCGGGGCCGTCGCTGCGCGTGTCGCTCGCGCGCGGCGCGCAGCGGCTCTTCGTCGACGCGAGCTGGCGCCCCACGGTGCGCTACGAGCGCTCGTCGTCGCCCTCGTACGGCGGCGAGTTCGACCTCTGGACCGCGGGCCTCGGCGCCTGCCACCGATGGTTCGCGCGCCCCGTGAGCCCCGCCCTCTGCGCGGGCTTCGAAGCGGGCGCGCTCTCGGCCCGCGGCTTCGGCGTCACGCGCCCGGGCTCCGACACCGAGCCGTGGGCCGCCGCGTGGGCGGGCGGGGCGCTGGAGCTCCCGGTGCTCTCGTGGCTCACGCTCACGGCGCGCGCGGCGGCGACGGTGCCGGTGGTGCGCCCGAACTTCGTGCTGGTGGGGGTGGGCGAGGTGTTCCAGCCCGCGGCCGTGGGGCTGCGGACCGCAATCGACGCCGAGGTGACGTTTTGATCACGGGCCCGCCGCGCCCGCCGCACTCACGGCTCGCCATGGGCCTGTCGTTCGTCTCGAGCTGGCTCCGACCGGCCGCCCCCGCGGAGCCCGCGGCGCGCGCCGTCGCCCCGAGCTTCGCCGAGGTGTACGAGGCCCACGTCGACTTCGTGTGGCGCGTGGCCCGGCGCCTCGGCGTGCCCGAAGCGTCGCTCGACGACGCCGTGCAAGACGTGTTCGTCGTCGTGCACGACCGCCTCGCGGGCTTCGAGGGCCGCTCGTCGCTGCGCACGTGGATCTACGGCATCGTGCGGCGCGTCGCGCGCGACCACCGCCCCTCGGCCCGCGAGCGCCCGCTCGACGAGGCGCTCGACCCGCCGAGCGAGGCCGCCTCGGCGCACGACCGCCTGGAGCGCGCCGAGGCGCTGCGGGTGCTCCACGCGCTGCTCGACACGCTCGACGACGACAAGCGCGAGGTGTTCGTGCTCTCGGAGCTCGAGGAGATGCCCATGCCCGACATCGCCGAGGCCATCGGCGTCAACGTCAACACCGCGTACGCCCGCCTGCGCGCCGCGCGCCGCGACCTCGACGCGTCGCTCGCCCGCATGCGCGCGCGCCAGGGCGCCGCCCCCCGGAGGTCGCCGTGAACGACCCCTCGCCCGACCTCCGCGCGCTGATCGACGCCTCGCGCGGCGGCGACGACCCGCGCCCCGAGGACCGCGCCCGCCTCCGCGACGCCCTCGCCCTGAAGCTCGGCGT
>JBDHVF010000740.1:0-4484 GCA_039809605.1 Polyangiales bacterium
CACCGGCGCCCGCGCCGGCGCCCGCACCGACGCCCGCACCGGCGCCCGCACCCGCGCCCGCACCGGCGCCGGCACCGACGCCCGCGCCCACGCCTGCACCGACGCCTGCGCCGTCGTCCGGTGGCATCACGATCACGAGCGCGTGCCCGGCCGCGGGCACCGTGGGCGTCGCGTTCAGCGGACGCATGACGGCCACGGGCGACCCGCAGCCCTGGTACAGCTACGAGAACCTGCCCCCCGGCGTGTACGTCGACGTGAACAGCGGCGCCCTCTGGGGCACGCCGACCGAGGCCGGCACGTGGAGCGCCACCCTCCTCGCGGTGAACGGCGTACAGCCCGACGCGAGGCAGTCGTGCTCGATCACCATCCGCGCGGCCAGCGTGGCGACGACGAGCGCGCCGGTGCTCACGGCCGGCGCCATGCCCGACGGACGCCGCGGCACGCGGTACCGCTTCACCGTCACGGCCACCGGGTCTCCGGCGCCGACCTTTCTCGCGAGCGGGCTGCCGCCGGGGCTCACCCTGAGCCGCACCAGCGGCGTGGTCTCGGGCACGCCCACCACGCGCGGCACGTACACGGTGACGCTCATCGCGCGCAACTCCGTCTCGCAGGCGACCCGGCGTGAGACGGTCGTGATCCGGTAGCGCTCCGCCGCGCGGGCGCCCCCCTCGCGCGTGTGGGGGCGCCCGGCACCCGCGGCGATGAAATCGTGGTGAGATCGGCGTGAGGCCCGCCGCCGCGGAGACGATCCCGTCGACGCGCCGCGCGGGTCGCGGCACCAGCCCCCGAAAGGAGCAACGCCCGATGCCCACCCATGTGAAGACGCCGCGCGGTCGCTGGACGAGGTCGCACCACGCCGAGGAGCCGTCGCGATGAGCGCCGCCACGCGCGTCGCGCGCACCCTGCTGATCGTGCCCGCGGCGCACTACCGCCTGCTCGACGAGGGCTTTCAGGCCGAGATGTACGAGCTGTTCCACACCCGCGCGGGCTGCCGGCTCGGCCACATGCTCTGCACGCCCGTGGTGATGCTCGGGCTCTTCATGGCGCTCGGGCACGCGCTCTCGGCCGTCTGGTCGTGGCCGCTGCCCCTCGCGCTGGGCCTCGTCGTCGTCGCGTGGGGGCTGCGCGTCGACCGGCTCACGGGCGCGGTGATGGTCCCGCTGGTCGCGCTCGCCCTCTTCACGGCGCGCGCGCTCGGCGGCGAGAGCGCCGACCCGGCGGCGTCGGGCGCGGCGCTCGCCGTGGCCGCCGCGGCGGTGCAGACGTTCAGCCACGGCTTCGAAGACATCCCCCCGCCGCTGTCGGGGCGCGCCGGGTGGGTGCCGCTGCGCGCGTGGCTCTCCGCCGCGCCGTTCTCGCAGATCGCAGGCGTCGGCGCGCTCTCGCTCGTGGTGTTCACGTGGCTCGAGCTCTGGGCCTCGGCGCGCGTGTGGCCGCTCCAGGTGCTCCACCTGCTGATGCGCGCGGGGCACCGGCGCGACCTGCGGCGGCGCCTCACCGCCCGCGTCGAAGAGATCGTGACCAACCCCGAGCGCGAGTGGCGCGAGCCCGTCACGCAGGCGCCCGCGGCCGCGTGAGCCATGGACCCCGAGCTGCTGCGGCGCCTCCTGCGCGCGAAGGACCGCATGGACGCCGCCTCGCACGAGGCGTGGCCCGTGCGGCGGCTGGCGCGCGTGAGCGGCGTCTCCGAGGCCCACTTCGCGCGGTGCTTCAAGGACGCGTTCGGCGTCCCGCCGCACCGCTACCTGCTCTCGCGGCGCATCGAGCGGGCCACGGCGCTCCTGCGCGACACCGACCTGTCCGTCACCGAGATCGCCTTTCAGACCGGCTGGGGGAGCCTGGGCACCTTCGGGCGCACCTTCCGTGACGTCACCGGCGAGAGCCCGGGGGCGATCCGCGCGAGGGAGAGGGCCGCGGCGCACCCGCTCGACCGCGTGCCCGCCTGCTACCTCATCGCCGCCCACCGGCCCCACCTCACGATCGCAGTTTCGGAGAAGCGACGGCAGACCGAGGGCGGTATGACCGGGCCCGTCGAAAGGGAGGTCCCATGAGTCAGGGTGTCGAAGTGGTGGGTCTTTACGTGCGCGATCAAGACGAGGCGCTGATGTTCTACGTCGAGAAGCTCGGGTTCCGCGTGCATACGGACGTGAAGGCCGGCGACTACCGCTGGCTCACGGTGCAGCACCCCGAGCAGCCGTCGTTTCAGCTCGGGCTCTTCACGCCGGGGCCGCCGACGCACGACGCGGCGACGGCCCAGACGCTGCGCGAGGTCGTGGCCAAGGGCGCGATGCCGCCGCTCGTGATGGTCGTCGACGACTGCCGCGCCGCCTACGACCGCCTGCGCGCCCGCGGGGTGGAGTTCACGCAGGAGCCCGCGGAGCGCTTCGGCAGCGTGGACGCGGGCTTCCGCGACCCGTCGGGCAACGGCTGGAAGCTTATCGAGGCCCGACGCTGATCGCGCGCCGGCGTCGCGACCGCTACTCCAGCAGCCCGTACTCGCGCAGCCTGCGGTAGAGCGTGCGGCGCGGCATGCCGAGCACCTGCGCGGCGCGGACCTTGTTCCAGTTGGCCTCCTCGAGCGCGTCGAGGATCTTCTGGCGCTCGCTGGCCTTGCGCACCGCCATGGGCGACGGCGCCGCCACGGCCGCGGCGGCCTGCGCCCCGAGCGCGCCCGCGTGCGGGGCGAGCGAGGTCTCGCCGACGCGCAGCATGTCGGCCTCGATCACGTCTCCCTCGCAGAGCACCGCGGCGCTCTCGAGCGTGTGACGGAGCTGGCGCACGTTGCCCGGCCACGGCGCGCGCAGGAGCTTCGACAGCGCGTCGCGCGAGAGCCTCCGGCGGCCGGTGCCCTGCTCGCGCGCGAACTCCGCGAGGAAGTGCGTCGCCAGCGCGGGGATGTCGTCGAGGCGCTCGCGCAGCGCCGGGATGCGCACCGTCACCACGCTCAGGCGGTAGTAGAGGTCCTCGCGGAAGCGCCCGTCGGCGACGAGGTCGGCCAGCGGGCGGTTGCTCGCGGCCACGATGCGCACGTCGACGCGCTCGTCCTTCTCGCCGCCCACGGGGCGCACGCGGCGGTCTTGCAGCACGCGCAGGAGCTCGACCTGCATGCGCGGCGACATCTCGCTCACCTCGTCGAGAAAGAGCGTGCCGCCGTGGGCGCTCGCGATGAGCCCGCGGCGGTCGCGGTCGGCGCCCGTGAACGCGCCCTTCACGTGCCCGAAGAGCTCGCTCTCGAGCAGCGTCTCGGGGATCGCCCCGCAGTTGACCACCACGAAGGGGCCCTTGGCGCGCGCGCCCGAGAAGTGCAGCGAGCGCGCGATGAGCTCCTTGCCCGTGCCCGACTCGCCCTCGATCACCACGGGCACGTCGGAGTCGCGCACCCGGTCGACCACCGCGAACACGCGCCGCATCGGCTCGGTGTGCGCCACGATCCCCTCGGGCGCGAAGCGGCGCGTGAGGGCCTCCTGCGCGCGGGCGAGCGAGCTCTTGGTGGCCTCGAGCTCCTGGGTGCGCGCCACGAGCAGCCCCTCGATCTCGCGCCGCGCGGCCTCGAGCTCGCGGGTGCGGGCCTCGAGCGCCTCGACGAGCCGCGCGTGCTCGACCGCGATGCCCGCCTGCTCGGCGAAGGCCGCCATGAGCGACACGTCGGTGTTCGACCACGCCGTGCGCCGCCTGCGGTTCTCGACGTAGAGCACCCCCAGCGTGCGGCCGCCCGCGCGCAGCGGCACGGCCGCGATGGCCGCGATCCCCAGCTCGTGCACCGAGCGGAAGTCCGAGAAGCGGCGGTCGCCCTGCGCGTTGAGGGTGACCACGGGCTCGCCGTCGATCCACACGCTCTCGGCGATGGAGCGCGAGAACTGCTCGTCGGGACCGTCGCCGCGGAAGGTGCCCGTGCGCACCCGCGCCTCGAGCCCGCCCTCGCCCGCGAGCAGGATGGCGCCGCGCTCGGCGTGGGTGAGCTCCACGGCGCTGCGCACGGCCTGGTCGAGCACGCGGTCGAGCGAGTGCTCCTCGCCGAGCCTGCGCGAGAGCTCGAGCAGCAGCACCAGGCGCTCGTCGGAGGCGATGAAGGTCGGCCCCAGCGAGTTGCTCGTGCGAGCGCCCATCACCGAGTGCGACGTGACCGACGCGCGCCGCGAGAGCGGCACCACCTCGGGCGACATCGGCGCGGGCGCCGCGTGCGCGCGCAGCGAGGCGCGAGACCCGAGGCTCCAGAACGCGCTGCGCAGGTCGGGCGGCAGGAGCGCGGCCTTCTCTTCGAGCACCTCGACGGCGCGCTCGCGGTCCCTGCGGGCGTGCAGGTCGGCGCCCGTCGCCTCGTGCGCCGCCGCGCGCGCCGCGAGCGACTGCGCGAGCACCTCCCAGTCGCGCTCGCGCTCGGCCTCGGCCGCGGCTTCACCGAGGAGCCTCAGCGCCCCGCGCGCGTCGGCCCGCGCCAGCGCCACGCGGCCGTCGAGCATCTTCGCCCGCGCGCCGCGCAGGCC
>JBDHVF010000741.1:0-4479 GCA_039809605.1 Polyangiales bacterium
AACCCCTTCGCGCTCGAGCGCGGCATGACGGCGCTGCGCCAGGGCGAGGAGGGCATGCGCCGCGCGCTCGACCTGCCCGTGCGCGACGGTCTGGTGGCGCTCGGGTAGACACCGGGCGCGTCCTCGCACAGATTCCCCCTCGCGTGGCGCCCTCGCTCTCACGAACCGTGCTGCTCGTCGCCCTGCTCGTCGCGGGGTGCTCGTCGGGTGACGCGGGCGGCGACGGGTGCCCCGCGGGCCAGCTCTACGTGTGCCGCGCCGCGAGCGACTGCCGCTGCGGCCCGCCGTGCGCGCTCGGATCGCGCTGCCCCGCGGGCCTCGGGGGCGCGCCCGTGTGCCTCGAGCTCGCCGACTCGACGGGCATGGGCGTGTGCGTCGACGTCTCGTGGGCCTCGGGCGCGCCGCCCGGAATGATCCGCTGCGGCCAGGACCTCTGCCCCGCGACCTCGTCGTGCGTCAACTGGGGCTCCGCGGGGGTGCACTGCGGCGCGCCCTGCATGACGAACGCGCAGTGCCCCTCGGGCTGCTGCGCGGTGGTGAGCGACCGCGACACGTCGCGCACCTTCAACGTCTGCGCGCCGAGCGCGAGCTTTCGCTGCCTGCCCGGCATGACCGCGGGCCTGCGCTGCGACCCCGCGTGCGGCGACCGCGAGACCTGCGTCGCCACGTCGTCGGCGCCCCGCTGCGCGCGCGAGTGCGCGTCCGACGACGACTGCGCGGGCGCCTGCTGCGCCGAGGTCATGGGCGGCGGCCGCGCGTGCGCGCCCGCGGGGAGCGCCTGCGGGGCGCCGCTCACGCCCGCGTGCACGAGCTTCGACGAGTGCGTGACGGTGACGTACGCGGCGCGCGGCGACCACTGCGGCGGTTCGGTCGACAGCGTCGAGGTGCGCGTGCGCAACGGCTGCACGCGCGCGGCCGACGTGCAGATCTGCTACGAGCGCCGCGACGGCACGTGCACCTGCGGGCTGCACCGCGACGTGGCGCCGGGCGCGGAGCCCTCGCCCGCGTTCTGGGCGTGCGACCTCACGGGGCGCTTCAGGATCTCGGCGCGCGCGGCGGGCGACGCGCCGGGCTGCCACCCCGGCACGTGCAATTGAGGGTCACAGGAACACCCTGCGCGCGTTCTCCGAGAGCACGCGGCGCAGCGCGCCGGCGTCGGTGACGTCGCGGAGGGTGCGCGCGAGCTCGCGGTCCCACGCGTAGGGGATGTTGGGGAAGTCGGTGCCGTAGAGGAGCCGCGAGGCCATGCCGGGGAAGATCGCCGCCGCGGGCTTCACGGGGAAGTACTCGCCGACCATCATGGTGGTGTCGAGCCAGAGGTTCTCGTGGCGCGCGAGGAGCGCGGCGTAGTCGTCGAACTCGTCGGCCCCGAGGTGCGGCACCACCACCGTGAGCCGCGGATGCCTCTGGAGCACGCGCTCGATCTGCGAGGCCGCGCAGAGCGCCCGCGTGTCGACCCCGTAGGCCGCGAGCGAGGGCTCTCGCCCCGCGTGGATCACCACCGGCACGCGCGCCTCGTCGCACGCGCAATAGACCTCGTCGAGGCGCGGGTCGTCGGCGCTCATGCGCTGCACGTGGCAGTGGAGCTTCACCCCGCGCAGCCCGAGGCGCCCGAACGCGTCGCGGAGGATGTCGCGCGCGTCGGGCTCGCCCGGAAGCACCGTGGCCAGCGGGATCACCTCGGGGTGCGCCCGCGCGACCTCGCGCATGTGCTCGTTGAGCGAGCGCGCCATGCCCGGCACGTGCGAGTAGGCCAGGCCCACGAAGCGCCGCACGCCGCGCGCGCGCAGAAAGCCCACGACCTCCTCGGCTTGCAGGCGGTAGCGCACCCGCCATGCGTGGCGGTCGAACCACCGCCAGATCGCTTCGAAGACGCGCGGGGGAAAGAGGTGCACGTGCGCGTCGATCACCTCGACGCCCGCGGGCACGCCCGCGCCCTCGGGGTCGTCGAGCGAGGGGTACAGGGCAGGGTGTGCGGGCGCGCAGCCCGCGATCTCGTCGTCGCTCATCGGGGGGAGGATGGAGTCGTACCGCAGGCAGTGGCTACGGCGCGAGCGTCACGACGGCGACGGTGTCTTCGGTCGCCGCCGCGGCCATGACGGGGGCGTCGCGCGCGGCCGCCCACGCGCAGTGCGACGCGCGCACCGTGAGCTCGCGCTCGCACACGCGCTCGTAGCCCGGGAGCGAGTACCCGTGCAGCCCCGACGGGCTCAGGTGCACGAGCATCGCGCCGTCGGGGGTGACGCCCCACGGGCCGCGGGTGTGGTAGCCGATCCAGTTGGCGGGCTCCCACGCGGAGCCGTCGGCGAGGTCGAGCACGCGCACCGCGCCGAGGTTCACGCCGTTCATGACCACGTAGCGGCCGTCGGGCGACGCGCAGACGGGCCCTCCCCCGCGCGAGGGCGCGGGCCACGCGTCGACCGCCGCGCCCGCGACGAGGTCGTACGCGACGAGCGCGCGCTCCTCGACGCCCAGGAGGTAGACCTGCTCGCGGTGCGGGGCGAAGCACCCGAAGGTCGGCCCCGCGTGGGCGCTGCCCGCGACCGTCGCGACCGCGCGCCCCGCGGCCGTGTCGTAGACGACCGCGTGGCTGTGAAGGATCGCGAGGCGCTGCCCCGCGCGGTCACGGGCGAGGCTCGCGAAGTGAGCGCCGGCGCCGAGGGCGAGCACGTCGTCGAGGGACCTCGCGCGCAGGTCGTAGCGGTAGAGCGACGCCCCGAGGCCGTCGCTCGCGACGCCGACGAAGTAGACCGCCTCGCCGCAGAGCGCGACGCCGCTCACCTGGCGCAGGTGCGCGCCGAAGGAGTCGATCACGGCGCCGTCGTGGGCGCGCGCGACGACGACATGGCAGCCCTTGTTCCACGCGTGGCAGGCGGCGACGACGAGGGCGCCGTCGCGCGAGAGGTCGAGCGAGAGGGCCGGCGCGGGCGTGCGCACGGCGACGACGGAGCGGAACGACGGCATCACCACCCCCACGAGAACGACACGTTGCCGCCGCGCGCGAAGAGCGCGTCGCGGAGGGCCGCGACGGAGGGGTCGCCCTCCTTCAGCGGCGTGCCCTTCAAGCGCACACGCGTGAGCGCCGGCAGGCCCGCGAGCAGCGCCGGCGCGTCGAAGCGCGTGTCGCCCAGGTCGACGCGCTCGAGCGCGCGCAGCGTGCGGAGGAACGAGAAGTCCCTCACGGACTTGAGCCCCGCGACGTGGAGCTCCTCGAGCGCGGCGCAGCCGTCGAGGGGCGAGAGGTCGCGCACCCGCGTCTTCTCGAGGTTGACGACCTTCATCCACACCAGTCCCCGGAGCGCGGCGATGTCGTCGAGCCGCTCGGCCTTGTACGCGTTCAGGTGCTCGAGGCGCCCGTGCGACGCGAGCGGGGCGAGCGTGGTCACGGGGCTCTCGCGCAGCTCCAGGCTGCGCAGCGAGGGGCCCTTCGCGAGCGCCGAGAGGTCGGCCACCGCGGTCTTCTGGAGCGTGAGGGCCGAGAGCCCGGTCGCCTCCGCGAGCGCCGAGAGGTCGGCGAAGGCCGTCGAGCCGCTCACGGCCAGCGACGCGAGCCGCGCGCAGCCGAGGCCCGCGAGCGACGTGAGGCCCGCGCCGTCGAGGCGCAGCCCGACGAGCGCGACGCCCGCGAGGAACGCGAGGCCCTCCACCGCCGCGGCTTTCGAAAGCGAGAGGTGCTCGAGCGCGGGCAGGTGGCGCGCGATCGCGTCGAGGTCGCCCGCCGTGGGCCCGTCGAGGTGCAGGATCGTCAGCGCGGGCAGCGGGCCGTCGAGCGCCGCGAGCGCGCCGCCGGGCGCCGAGAGCGTGGCGAGCTTCGCGCACGCGCGCAGCGGCGCGAGCGACGCGACGGAGCACCGCTCCCCGAGCGAGAGCTCGCCGAGCTCGGGCAGCGCGGCGAGGGGCGCGAGGTCGGGCACCTTGCCCTTGTACACGCTCAGCGAGCGGAGCGACGGGAACTCCCGCAGGGGCTCCCAGGTCTTGATCGGGCCGAGGTCGTTGAACCACGCGTGCGTGATCGTCTCGGCCGTCTTGCCCATCGAGCGCGCGCACTCGTCGAGCTGCCTCGCGATGAGGTCGCGCGCGGCCGCGTACGCGTCGCCCTTCGCGCCCTTGCGCGGCCTCTTCTTCGCGCGCTCGTTGGCCTGCTCCGCGCGGCGCCGCAGCGCGTGGTCGCCGATGCAGTAGCTGGCCTCTTGAATGAAGAGGTGCCGGTCGAGCAGCGCCTCGCCCGCGAGGGCCATGGCGGTGGCCTCGAGGGAGCGCCCCGCGCGTTGCAGCGCGCCGAGCGTCACCGGCAGCGCCTCGGGCGAGCGCTCGGCCACCTCGCGCGCGTGCGCCTCGAGCCACGTGGGATCCATGTGAGCGAGGGGCTCCACGAGCGCGAGCGCGCCGTGCGGGGCGAGGGCCCGCGACCTCGCGCGGTCGAGCAGCGCGGCGGCGCACGCGGGCGCGGCGCGCAGCAGCGGGGCGAGCGACGACGGG
>JBDHVF010000742.1:0-4478 GCA_039809605.1 Polyangiales bacterium
CGTTCACGGTCCATTGGCATGGCGCAGGTACTCGCAAGGTTCGTGGTGGATGACATCGGCCGTCGCGGGGCCGTCGGATCGCGCCGGGGTCTTCCCACGGTCTCGGGGAGAGACGCAAGGCCCCGCGTGCGCGACGCGCGGTGCGCGGTCGTGGCCGCGGTAGGCAACCGGGGCGCGCGTGGCGTAGCATGCGCGCCGCTTCCGTTCCCTGCTTGTTGAAAGGTGAAATGCCGCATGAAGCTCCCCGTCGCGCTCCCGCTCGTGCTCCTCGCCGCGTCCGCGTGCTCGGCCACCTCCACGCCCGGCGTCGCGCCCGACGGCTCGGCGCCCGACGCGCCCGCCGCCGACGCGCCCGCGGACAACCCCGCCCCGGCCGACGGCGGCGTCACCTCGCGCGCGTCGGTGACGTCGTTCTACGGCGACCCGCAGCGCACGGGCGCCTACCGCGGCGAGACGCAGCTCACGCCCGCGGCGCTGCGCGCGGGCAGGCTCGCGCTCGACGCCGCGTTCGCCCCGCAGCTCGAGGGGCAGCTCTACGGCCAGCCGCTCTACGTCTCGGGCCTCACGGTGGGCGGCGCGCGCCACGACGTGCTCTTCGTCGCGACCGAGGGCAACAACGTGTACGCGCTCGACGCCGCGACGGGCGCGCAGCTCTGGCGCACCTCGCTCGGCCCGACCGTCTCGCGCTCGCAGCAGTCGTGCGGCAACATCTCGACCCTCGGGGTCACGAGCACGCCCGTGATCGACCCCGCGTCGCGCACGCTCTACGCCGTGTCGTTCAACAGCGACGGCGGGCTGCGCTTTCGCCTCAACGCGCTCGACCTCGAGACGGGCATGCAGCGCGCGGGCTACCCCGCGCCCATCCAGCCGCCCGATTCGAACGGGTCGAGCTTCGACGAGCGGGTCACGGGTCAGCGCGGCGCGCTCACCTTTCGAGACGGGCGCGTCTACGTGCCCTTCGGCGGGCTCTTCGGCGACTGCGGCATCTACCACGGATGGGTGGTGGGCATCTCCGCGGCCGACCCCACGCAGCAGACCTCGTTCGCCACGCCGGGCCGGGGCTCGGGCATCTGGGCGCCCGCGGGCCCCTCGATGGACGCCGCGGGCAGGCTCTTCGCCGCCACGGGCAACAGCACGCCCATCGGGAGCTCGACGCCGGGCTCGCTCGGGGAGTTCGTGCTGCGCCTCGGCACGGGCGCGATGGGCCCCACCTTCGCGATGGGCAGCGCGGCCGACTCGTTCAGCCCGTCCGACGCGCGCACGCTCGACCTCGGCGACCTCGACATCGGGTCGGTCTCGCCCGTGGTGCTGCCGGGCTCGCCCGCGAGGCTCCTGCAAGCGGGCAAGGCGGGCACGGCGTACCTGCTCGACCCCGACAACCTCGGCGGGGCGGTTGTGCACCGGCGGCGTGTTCGGCGCGATGGCCGCGTGGTCGAACGGCAGCGACACGTACGCGTTCGTGCCCGTGCGCGGCACCCGCGCGGGCTGCTCGGGCTCGAACGGCGTGGTGGCGCTGCGCCTCGCGGCCGGCGGCGCGAGCTTCTCGACCGCGTGGTGCACGGCCTCGGTGGCGGCGTCGAACCCGCCCGCGGTGTCTTCGAACGGCGACGCCGACGCCGTGCTCTGGGTGACGGGCGCGAGCACGGGCCTCGGCCTCTCGCCGGTGCTGCGCGCGTACGAGGTCGCCACGGGCATGGAGCTCTACGCCAACGCCGAGCCCCCGCCCGCGGGCGTGCGCCAGTGGGTGCCGCCCGTCATCGCCGACGGGCGCGTCTACGTCACGGGCGCCACGTCGATCTCGCTCTACCGCCTGCGCTGAACCTTCACAGCACGAGCAGCCCGCGCCGCGCCGCGCGCACCACGGCCTCGGTGCGGCTCTGCGCGCCCAGGCGCGCCATCACCGCGTTCACGTGGAACTTCACCGTGTGCTCGCTGATGCCGAGCTGCGCGGCGATGAGCTTGTTGGGCATGCCCTCGGCCACGAGACCGAGCACCTCGAGCTCGCGCGCCGTGAGCCCTTCTCCCGTGGGCGAGGCAGCGGGCGCCTCGGCGACGTCGGGCGCGAGCAGCGCGTCGACGAACGACGGAGAGAGCGCCGTGAGCCCGTGCGAGACGGCGCGCACCGAGGCCGCGAGCGCGCCGTCGTCGGCGTCGCGAGGGATCACCCCGCGCGCCCCCCACGCCAGCGCGTCGCGCGCGAGGGCGGCCGACGGGACGAGCGCCACCACGGGCGCGTCGGGCGGGCTCGTGGCGGTGAAGCGGTCGACGACCGTGAGCGCGTCGGCGCCGAGGTCCCAGAGCACCGCGTCGGCGCTCGCGGCCGCGGGCGCGGCGGCGAGGGCGGCGGCGGCGTCGAGCGTCGCGTGTTCGAAGCGCCCGCGCACCGCCGCGACGAGCGCGCGTCGCACGAGGGGGTCGGCGGCCACGACGAGCACGCGAGGAGCGTCGGGGGAGAGGTCGGGCGGAGAGGCGACGTCCACGGCGGTGCCGTCAACGGATGACCACGCGAAGGGCTTCGTCAACCCTCACTGCCCGAACGGGCAGGGGGCCTCTGCTGGAACATCGGGCGATGGTGCGCGCCTCGCGCGGTGCGCAGAGTAGGGCCCTGCGACGCCGTGATGGCTTCGCGACGAAAGGACGGAGCGGTGATGGATGCGACGGTTCTCTCCGACGCGCTGGCGTCGGCGGTCGAGTCTGCGGGCGCCTCGGTGGTGCGCGTCGAGGGGCGGTGCGCGGGCGCGTCGGGCGTGGTGTGGTCCGACGACGGCGTGGTGGTGACGGCCCACCACGCGATCGGTCGCGCCGACGACCTCGCGGTGGGCCTCGCCGACGGGCGCACCGTGAAGGCCGCGGTGGTGGCGCGCGATGCGAGCACCGACGTGGCCGTGCTGCGCGCCGAGGCCACGGGGCTCACGCCCGCGCGGTGGTCCGAGGGCGAGGGGCTCAAGGTCGGCCACCTCGCGCTGCCGCTCGGCAGGCCGGGCCGCGGCGTGCGCGCGGCGCTCGGCATGGTGAGCGCGCTCGGTGACGCCTTTCGCACGCCCACGGGCGCGCAGTTCGACCGCTACATCGAGGTCGACGGGAGCCTGCCGCGGGGCTTCTCGGGCGGTCCCCTGGTCGACGTGCGCGGCGCGGCGCTCGGCATGAACACCGCGGCCGTGATGCGAGGTGGCGCGACGGTTCCGACGGCGACGCTCAGGCGCGTGGTGAGCGACCTTCTCACGCACGGGCGCGTGGGGCGGGGCTACCTCGGCGTGAGCGTGTACCCGGTGCGACTGCCCGAAGGGTCGGCCGAGCGCGTCGGCCACGCGCGCGGCCTGGTGGTCGTGGGCATCGAGCGCGAGAGCCCCGCGGAGGGGGGCGGCGTGCTCGTGGGCGACGTGATCGTGTCGATCGACGGTCAGAGCGTCGAGGGGCCGGGCGACCTGCTCGCGGTGCTCGAAGGGCGCGTCGGCGCGCGGGTGAAGGTGAGGGTCGTGCGCGCGGGCGAGGCGAAGGAGCTCGAGGTCACGACGACCCCGAGGCGCTGACCGGGTCAGTGACCGTGGCGGTGGTGGCGGCGATCGGGCTCGGGCTCGGGCGCGGGCGCCGCCACGGGCTCGGGGGCGGGCGGCGGAGGCGGCGCGACCGGCGGCGCGACGCAGCGAAAGCCCAGCGTCGCAGTGCGCGCCGTGGGCACGAGGTGTGCGCGCGCAGCGCCGCGGACCGCGCGGGCCGAGCTCGACTGCCAGTGGCCGCCGCGCACCACGCGGTCGGTGCCCGCGGTGGGGCCCGTGGGGTCCGTCGCGGGGATGTTCGAGTACGGGCCGTACCAGTCGCCCACCCACTCCATCACGTTGCCGGCCATGTCTTGAAGGCCGAAGAGCGACGCGCCCGCGGGGAAGGTGCCGACCGGCGCGGTGCTCCCGAAGCCGTCGGCCGAGTCGTGGATCGTCGGGGTGCGCGGGCGCCCCGGTCGCTCGAAGAGCGACTGGCAGTCGGCGTCGCAGGCGTTGAGGAGCTGCCGCGCGGGCACGGCCTGCCCCCACGGGAACACGCGCTGATCGGGGCCGCGCGCGCCGAGCTCCCACTCGGCCTCGGTGGGCAGGCGGCCGCCGCGCGAGTGGCAGTACGCGTCGGCCTGCGACCAGTCGGCGCAGTTCATCGGGTGGTTGTCGCGGTCGGTGCGGCTGCCGTTGCAGTACTGGCTGTACATCTGCGCGTCCTGCGCCGAGAGGCCCGGGAGGTTCACCGTCGTGAACAGCGAGCACGTGCCGGCCTGCATGCACTGGCGGTACTGGCCGACGGTCACCTCCGTGCGGTCGATGCAGTACGACGCCACCGTCACGCGGTGCGCCGGGCTCTCGTCGGCGTCGCCCGCGCCGGGCACCGAGCCCATCATGAAGGTCGTGCCCCGGATGAGCACCATGCCGTCGGGGCAGGTGAGCACCTGCTCGGGCTGCGCGGGCGCGGGGGTCGGCGCGGGCGCGGGGGGCGGC
>JBDHVF010000743.1:0-4470 GCA_039809605.1 Polyangiales bacterium
AGCGCCGCGGCCACGCCGAGCACGGGCACGTCGACCTCGCGGCCGTGCATCGCGCGCAGGCCCTCGCGCACCTGCCACGCGCCCGCCGCGAGGCTCATGGTGCCGAGCGCGGCCACGTCGAGCGCGAGGCGCGAGGGGAAGTACCACTCGCCGAAGTTCGTGGGCGTCGTGGCCCAGGCCGCGGCGGCGTTCGCGACGGAGGTGAACTCGCGCGGCGAGGCCGCGGGCGCGTCGGTCCAGCGGTAGGTGTCGGTCGCGCTCGACGGCGACGCGAGCGTCTCGCTCGGGTCGAAGGGGTTGGGCGCCGTGCGCAGCGGACCTCCCGCGGGCGCGCCGATGGACATCCGCGCGAACGCGAGCGGGCACGACGCGTCGTCGAAGGCGAAGCCGAGCGCCGCGGCGTTGGTCATGGGGGGCACGTCGGTGACCCCGAGCAGCACGCGAAAGAGCGCGTCGCGGTCGGCGTCGCGGGCCACGGCGTCGGGCGCGAGCGCGGCGCGGCGCGCGATGATCTCGCTCACGGCCAGCGCCTGCACGCCGAGAAAGGGCAGCGCCACGAACCACGGCCCCGCCGCGCGCAGCCGCGTGAGGCTCGTGCTGCCGAAGCCGCCGGGGCCCGCGACGCCCGCCGTGAGGTACTCGGCCTCGGTCGCCGACGCGCCGCTCGCCACGCCGTCGAGCATGGCGAGGCCCGCGACGGTGCGGTAGCCCGGCGCGCCGTCGAAATCCCACGCGGCGTAGGCCTCGACGACCGTGGCCCCGAGCGAGTGGCCGAGCAGCACCACGTGCGAGCGCGGCGACGGCACGCGCTCGATCACGGCGCGGAGGTCGCGCACCAGCGTGGCGAGGCCCCACTCCGACATGAACGACAGCGACGCCTCGCCCGGCGCGCGGTAGCCCTCGAACGCGCGGCCGTCGAGGGTGACGTCGCCGCGGAGGTAGTAGCCCGCGGCGAGCTCGGGGTCGCGCGTGGCGTCGGCCACGTCCATGCCGCGCAGGTCTTCGAGCAGGTTGCTCCGGCGGTCGATCACCCACACCTCGACGGGCGTCATGGCCGCCGCCCCGCGGCGCACCAGGGCCCGCGCGATCGGGTCGAACGACCCGGCGCCGCCGAGAAAGCCCGGCACGGCGACGATCACGGCCCGCGCCTCGCGCGGCGTCGCGTCGTCGGTGCGGTAGCGCATCACCCGCACGCGGTCGTACTCGCGCGGCGTGCTCGCGCCCGTCGTGGGGTTGGGCGGCGCGGCGGGCGTGTCGACCATCACCGCCTCGCGTCGCACGCCGGGCTCGACCGCCGCGCTCGTCGGCGGCGCCGTGTACCGCAGGTCGCGCACGCCGGGGCTCGGCGTGTCGGTCGCGGCGTCGGTCGCGTCGGGGGCGTCGCGCGAGGCGTCGGGGTTCGATGTCGACGACTCGCCGCACGCGGCGAGGCATGCGGCGAGCGTCAGGGTCACGAGGCCGTGGCGAAGGCTCACGGCCCGTTGGAGTACCTCAGTTCGATCGCTGGCGCGTCGCTCAGAGGATCCAGGTGCCCGCGAAATTCGCCTTGCCCGACTTCACGTTGCTCTTGGTCTTCATGGTGTTGCTCTCTCCTGCGCGGGGCGTCGCCCGCACGCAGACCCTCACCGCAACGCGCGTGCCGCTTGTTTTCAGGCGCTTCGATGAGGTCGACGCGCGGCCGTTGCCCGCGGTGAGCAACGGTTGCACGGCGGGGGCATTGCTCACCCCTTCGCGCCGAAGAGGCCGATGAGCACGACGCCCAGGGCGGCGGTCCAGAGGGCGGCGAAGACGGGCGTGAGGTCGGCGCCGAGGGTGAAGGTCATGGTGGCCGCGAGCGTGGGGAGCTGCACCACCGACGACGCGACGTAGAGCGCCACGGTGTCGTTCGAAGCGCGCACGGCGGGATCGCCCGCGCGGTCGCCGAGGCGCGCGAAGAGCCTGCGGTGCACCACCCGATGCACGGGCACGGCGGCGAGCGCGGCGAGGGCGGTGAGCCCGAGGAGCGCCCACGCCACGGGCGTGAGCCAGGGGTTGAGCAGGGCGCGCATCTCGCGCATGTCGGCGGTGAAGAGGGCCTTGCGAATCAGGGTCTCGGCGCCGAGGGAGACGGGCGACGAGATCGCGAGCAGGGCGACGAGGGTCGCGCGGCGCGTGGGCGCTGCCATCGCGCGCGAGGATACACGAGGGCTACGGCTGCGCGGCGGCGGTGACGACGGCCTGCTGGAGCAGCGTGGTGAGCCTGCGGGCGAAGCGCTGCGGGTCGTCGATGGGGGTGCCCTCGGTGAGCAGGGCCTGGTCGTAGAGCACCTCGAGCCACTCGGCGACCTGGGGCGACGACGGGTCGCGCTCGGCCACGGTGCGCAGGCCCTCGACCAGGGGGTGCGTGGGGTTGACCTCGAGGATGCGCTGGGCAGCGGGCACCTCGCGCCCGAGGGCGCGCATCACGCGCTCCTGCGCGGGGGTGATGCTGCCGGGCGCGAGCACGAGGCACGCGGGCGAGTCGGTGAGCCGCTCCGAGGCGCGGACCTCCTTCACGCGGCCGCCCAGCACCGCGCGGGCGCGGTCGAAGAGCGAGCGCAGCGTGGCGGACTTCTCCTCGCGCTCCTTCTTCTCCTCGTCGGTGGCCTCGACCTTCAGGTTGGCGTCCTGCACCGAGACGAGCTTCTTGCCCTGGAACTCTCGCAGCCCCTCGACGGCCCACGTGTCGACCGCGTCGGTCATGTAGAGCACCTCGTAGCCCTTCTTCTTCACGCCCTCGAGGTGGGGCGAGTCGGCCACGGCGCGCACGTTCTCGCCGACGGCGTAGTAGATGACCTCCTGGCCCTCGGGCATGCGGCCCACGTAGTCGGCGAGCGACACGAGCCCCTCGCCCTTCGAGCTCTCGAAGCGAACGAGCTTCGCGATGTGGTCTTTGAACGAGCGGTCGTCGGCGCGGCCCGAGCGGTAGTCGTCGACGAGGCCCTCCTTCAAGATGCGGCCGTAGCTCTGCCAGAAGGAGCGGTAGTCGTCGGGGCGGTCCTTCGCGAGCTCGTCGAGCAGGTCGAGGGTCTTGCGCGCCACCTGCTTGCGGATGCCGCGCACCACCGCGGAGTCTTGGAGCGTCTCGCGCGAGACGTTGAGCGGCAGGTCGTCGGAGTCGATCACGCCGCGCACGAAGCGCAGCCACGAGGGCACGATGGCCTCGCAGTTGTCCATGATGAACACGCGCTTGACGAAGAGCTGCACGCCGCGGCGCGACTCGCCCGGCTGCGCGTCGAGGTCGTACGGCGGGTTGGTGGGGATGAACAAGAGCCCGACGAACTCCTGCGAGCCCTCGACGCGGAAGTGCGTCCACGCGAGGGGCTCGTCGTAGGCGTGGGCGACGTGGCGGTAGAACTCCTCGTACTCGTCCCTGGTGATCTCGCTCTTGGGGCGGCGCCAGAGGGCGCCGGCCTTGTTGGCGCGCTCCCACTCGCCCTTGTCGTTCTGCACGAGGATGGGGTAGCCGACGAAGTCCGAGTACCGGGTCACCAGCTCGCGCAGGCGCCAGAGCTCCAGGAACTCGTCCTGGTCGTCGCGCACGTGGAGGACCACCGTGGTGCCGCGGCGCTCGCGCTCGGCGGGCTCGAGGGTGAACGAGTCGCGGGCGTGCGAGGTCCAGCGCCACGCGTCGTCGTGGCCCGCGGCGCGCGAGACCACGTCGACGTGCTCGGCCACGAGCCACGCGGAGTAGAACCCCACGCCGAACTGGCCGATGAGGCTCACGTCGGCGCCAGCGCCCTTCGCCTTGATGGCCTCGAGGAACTTGCGCGAGCCCGAGTGGGCGATCGTGCCGAGGTTCTCCACGAGCTCGTCGTGGGTCATGCCCACGCCCGTGTCCTCGATGGTGATGGTCTTCGCGGCCTTGTCGGCCGAGATGCGGACCTCGAGCGTCGCGTCGTCGCCCATGAGCCCGGGCTCGGTGATCGACCTGAACTTGATCTTGTCGAGGGCGTCGGAGGCGTTCGACACCAGCTCGCGCAGAAAGACTTCTTTGTGGCTGTAGAGCGAGTTGATGACCAGGTGCAGCACCTGGCTCACCTCGGCCTGGAATCGGTGGGTCTCGACGCGGGTCTCGGCGGTCTCCATGAGGGCTCTCTCTGCTCCGTGGTGGGGGTCTCGATGCGCGGGCGCATCGGTAACCACGGGCCCCTCGGAGGTAAAGGGCCCTCTACGAGAGATGGAGGGAGCGCGCGCGCTGGTGGAACGCGTCCCTCGCGCCCCAGAGGAGGTCGGTCACGTGGTCGGGCAGGCCGTCGCCCACGAGCGAGATGGCCTCCTCGACGTCGGTCATCTCGGGCGCGCGCCGGCCGGCCTTCGAAGCCAGCACCGACGAGAGCTGCACCACCGAGACGGCCATCACCTCGCCCACCATGCGCGTGAGCGACGCCACCTGCTCGGCCACGCCGCCGCGCTCGGGCTCGCCCCGCGCCTCGAGCTCGCGGATGCGCG
>JBDHVF010000744.1:0-4466 GCA_039809605.1 Polyangiales bacterium
TGAGCGGCCTCCAGCGAACCCATGGAACGACCGCGAACGCCGGGCACGAGCGAGCCGATGCGGCCACATGGACCTGAGAGTCGTATCAGCACCCCATGATGGACATTGGGGGCGTCGGCGGCGCCTGCGACGGGGATCAGTGCGCCTGCGCGTACGAGCGCGGCCTGCCGATGGCGGCGATGGTGAGTGCGACGGCGTCGCCGCTCAGCCCGTCGGTCACGCGCCTCGCCGCGGGGTGGGCGCGCTGCGCGATGTCGTTGAGCGAGAGGATGCCCACGAGCCGGCCGTCGCGGTCGATCACCGGCAGCCGACGCACCTGCGCGTCGCGGAAGATGCGCTCGGCCGAGTCGATGTCGTCCTCGGGGTGGCACGTCAGGACCTTGTGCGCCATCGCGCTGCGCACCGGGATGGCGTCGAGGGACTGGCCCCGCACGTAGGCCCCGATGAAGCCGTCGCGGTCGGTCACGATGCCCGCGATGCGGCCCGTGTCGTCGATCACGGGCACGCAGCCGCAGTCGTGCTCCCACATGATCTGCGCCGCGTGCCGCAGGGTGTCGTCGGGCCGGCACGTGAAGACCCTCTTCGTCATCAACTCTTCGACCTTCATGATCGTCCTCCCATCCGAGTGAGGCTCGGAGCTACCCCCGGCCCCAAGCAACGTGCAGACCTCGAGCGCCGGTCACAAGTCCCCCGAAGGGCCGCAGGGAAGGAGCGGGACGCGAGCCGTGCGCGCAGACGGCGCGCGGCGACCACGGTGCCGACGCTCGCGGCGAGGCGCCGCGACGGCCCGAAATCACGCCCCGGAACGGCGGCCGGAGGCGCCGCGGGTCGTGAGCGCCACGCGGCGTGAGGCGTGCACGAGGCGCCGGGCAGTGCGGACGATGACGATCGATCCCTTGGACTTTCGCGCCATCTTCGAGTCTGCGCCGGGGCTCTACCTGGTGCTCCTGCCCGACCGCGACCGCACGATCGTCGCGGCGAGCGACGCGTACCTGCGCGCGACCAAGACCCGCCGCGAGGAGATCCTGGGCCGGGGCATCTTCGAGGTCTTCCCCGACAACCCCGACGACCCCGGGGCCACGGGCGTGTCGAACCTCCGCGCGTCGATCGAGCGCGCGGTGATGACCCGCGCGCCCGACGCCATGGCCGTGCAGAAGTACGACATCCGCAGGCCCGCGGAGGAGGGCGGCGGCTTCGAGGAGCGCTGGTGGAGCCCGGTGAACTCGCCCGTGATCGACGCCCGCGGTCACGTCGCGTACGTCATCCACAGGGTCGAAGACGTGACCGAGTTCGTGCGGCTCAAGCACGCCCACCGCGAGCGGCAGCGAGCCTCCGCCGAGCTCCAGGTGCGCGCCGAGGCCATGGAGGCCGAGGTCTTTCAGCGCGGCCAGGAGCTTCAGGAGGCCAACCGCAAGCTGCGCGACGCGCACGAGGAGCTCACGGTGCTCTACGCGCGGGCGCGCGAGCTCGACGAGCTCAAGACCCGCTTCTTCGCCAACGTGAGCCACGAGCTTCGCACGCCCCTCACGCTCATCCTGGGCCCGGCCGCGCGGCTGCTCGACGCGCCCGAGCTCGGCCCCGACGCGCGCCGCGACCTCGGGGTCATCGCCCGCAACGCGCGCACGCTCCTGCGCCACGTCGACGACCTGCTCGACGTGTCGAGGCTCGACGCCGGCGCCCTCACGGCCCGCTACGCCGAGACCGACGTCGCCGCGCTCGTGCGCCTCGTGGCCGACCACTTCACCGCGCTCGCCCGCGAGAAGCCCGTCGCGTTCACCCTCGACGCGCCCCCGTCGCTCGCCGCGCAGGTCGACCCCGACAAGACCCTCCGCGTCGCGCTCAACCTGCTCTCCAACGCGTTCAAGTTCACGCCCGCGGGCGGCGCCGTGCGCGTGACCCTGCGCGAGGCCGGCGACCGCTGGGCGCTCGAAGTGGCCGACAGCGGCCCCGGCGTGCCGGTCGAGAAGCGCGACGACGTGTTCGAGCGCTTCCACCAGCTCGAAGGGGGCACCGTGCGGCGCTTCGGGGGCACGGGCCTCGGGCTCGCGATCGTGCGCGACTTCGTCAACCTCCACGGCGGCGCGGTGACGCTCGACGACGCCCCCGAGGGCGGCGCGCGCTTCGTCGTGACGGTGCCGCGCAAGGCCCCGCCGGGCGCCCCGGTCGCGCCCGGTGACGGCGGCCGCGGCGGCGACGAGGCCCGTCAGGTCGTCGAAGAGCTCCGCGGCGCACCCTCCGTGATCGAGGCCCCCGCGGTCTCCGCGGGCGGCGCGCGCGTGCTCGTGGTCGAAGACAACCGGGACATGAACCGCTTTCTCGTCGAGAGCCTCGCGGCGAGCGGGTGGCGCGTCACCTCCGCCTTCGACGGCAGGCAGGGCCTCGCCCGCGCCCTCGACGAGCGGCCCGACCTCATCGTGAGCGACATCATGATGCCCGAGCTCAGCGGCGGCGAGATGGTGCGCGCGATCCGGGCGCGCCCCGAGCTCGACGCGACGGCCATCGTGCTGCTCACGGCGAGGGCCGACGACGAGCTGCGCGTGCGGCTCCTGCGCGAGGGCGCGCAGGACTACCTCACCAAGCCCTTCTCGGTCGAGGAGCTGCGCGCCCGCGTGAGCAACCTCGTGGCCCGCAAGCGCGCCGAGGAGCAGAGCCGCACCCTCACGCGCCAGATCGAGGACGTGGCCGCGGCGGGCATGGCCGTCTCCGAGGCCGTCGCGGCGCTGCCCGCGTCGAGCGTGCGCGCGGTGCTCAAGACCATCGCCCTCGCCGCGCAGAGCCTCATCGGCGCCGAGTACGCCGCCGTGGGCATCGGCACCGACCCCTCGCGGCCCTTCGACCCGTGGATCTTCGTCGGCGTCGACGACGCGCGCGCGGCCGCGATCGGCGACGCCCCGCGGCCCGTGGGCGTGCTCGGCCTCGTCGCCGAGGGCCGCGAGCTGCGCGTGCGCGACCTGAGGGAGCACCCCGCGCGCGTGGGCTTCCCCGCGCATCACCCCGACCTGCGCAGCCTGCTCGGGGTGCCCATTCGCTACAAGGGCCGCGTGGTCGGCGAGCTCTTTCTCGGCGACAAGCGCGGCGCCGACGAGTTCACCGAGCAGGACGAGCACCTCGTCGCGATGCTGGCCTCGCGCGTCGGCGGCGCGATCGAGACCGCGCGGCTCTACGAGTCCGAGGGCGCCGGCCGCGCGTGGCTCCAGGCCGTGATCGACCAGATGCCCGAGGGCATCGTGCTCATGGACGCCGCGGGCCATGTCACGGCCCAGAGCCGCTCGCTGCTGGCCCTCTACGCGTGCGACGGCGACGCGCGCGACGCCTTCGGCAACCCCGTCGTGCCCGACCTCTGGCGCCCCGAGGGCGAGCGCCTCGCGCCCGACGAGCTGCCCGGCGTGCGCGCGATCGCCCGCGGCGAGACCACCCTCGACCTCGAGCTCGAGGCGCGGCGGCGCGACGGCTCCCGCACGCCCGTGCTGGTGAGCGCCGCGCCCGTGCGCGTCGCCGGCGGCGCGGTCACCGGCGCCACGGTGCTCGTCAAGGACATCACCGCCATCAAGGAGCTCGAGCGCCTGCGCGAGGAGTGGGCCGCGGTCGTCGCCCACGACCTGCGCAACCCCACCAACGCCATCGCGCTGACGGCCGAGGTCCTCATGCGCAGGCCCATCGGCGAGCACGAGCGCGAAGAGGTCGAGCGCATCCGCAAGGCCGCCCGGCGCCTGAGCCGCATGATCAGCGACCTGACCGACGCGTCGCTGCTCGAGTCGCGCCGCCTGCGCGTGCGGTTCGAACGCGTCGACCTCTGCGCGCTCGTGCGCGACCTCGTGGCGCACACGCCCGGCCTCGCGGGGCGCGCGTCGCTGCGGCTGCCCGACGGGCCCCTGTGGATCCTCGGCGACGGCGGGCGCCTCGAGCAGGTGTTCGCCAACCTGCTCTCGAACGCGGTGAAATACGGCGACGCCGAGCGAGAGGTGCGCGTCGAGGTCGAGCGCATCGGCGCGCGGGTCGCCGTCTCGGTCACCAACCGCGGCGCCGGCATCGCGGCCGCCGAGCTCCCGCGCCTCTTCGATCGGTACGTGCGCACCGCGGCCGCGCGCAGGAGCGCCGTCGAGGGCACGGGCCTCGGGCTCTACATCGCGCGCGGCCTCGTCGAGGCGCACCGCGGCGAGATCCGCGTCGAGAGCACGCCCGGCGAGAGCACCACGTTCACCGTCGCGCTCCCCGTCGACGAGCGCACGTAGGCCCTCCCCCCGTCCCCCTCCCGCGGACGCGGGAGGGGGTGCCCGGGAGTAGCCTGCATACCCTCACCCCCAGCCCCTCTCCCGCGAGGGCGCGGGAGAGGGGGGCGCTGCCGCGTCGGAGCCGCGGACGTCGCGCGGTGACGTGAGCGTTCGAACGAGACGCGCAGGCGAAGCGTCGACGCATCGAGCGGCTCGCGATCCGCGGCAGCGCGGTCGTTCGTCAGCGCGCGCGGT
>JBDHVF010000745.1:0-4460 GCA_039809605.1 Polyangiales bacterium
CATCTTCCGGTGGGCGCGCAGCGACGCGACGACCTCGGCGAGGGCCTCGCCGGCGCCCGCGCGGGCGACGTAGCGGGGGAGCGCGGGCATCTCGTGGCCGTAGCGCGCGACGCCGCACACGCCGATCGAGAGCGCCATGGCCGCGAAGGGCCCGGCGTCGTTGGGGCTGTCGCCGAGGTAGACCCATCGGCCGGCGAGGTGCGCGGGGTCGAGGCCCACGTCGGCGAGGGCCGCGCGCAGCCCGCCCATCTTGTCGGGCGCGCGGTGGCTCACGTGCAGGTGCACCGAGCTGGCGACGGCGTAGAGGCCGCGGGCGCGCACCCACGCGAGGGCGGCGTCGACCACGTCGCGGGCGACGGTCACGCGCTCGCCGATGTCGAGCGTCACGTCGGTCGCGCGGAGCGTGTGCTCCTCGACGGGGCGCAGCGCGGGGAACGCCTCGGCGAGGGCGCGGGCGGCCTCGCGGCTCTGTCGCAGTCCTTCGGTGCGCACGGCTTCGTCTTCGAGGAACGCCACGCGCCCCCCGCGCCCTTCCCGCACGGCCCACGCGCCGCCGTTCTCGGCCACCACGGCGTGCACGGGCGCCACCGAGGCCAGCACCTCGGCCCACCCGAGGGGGCGGCCCGTGGCGATCACGCAGGGTACGTCCATCTTCGCGAGCGCCTCGAGCGCCGCGAGCGACGACGCCGTGAGCCTGCCGTGCGCGGTGAGCGTGTCGTCGAGGTCGGTGGCCACGCCCGCGACCGATCGCCACGCCTCGGGGGTCATCTCGTCGAGCGGCTTCATGGGACCCTCGCCAGAATGCACTTCAAATACCGCCCCTCGGCGAAGGCCACGGGCGACGGGTGGTCGATCGCCGCGCCGCGCGTCGCGAGCACCGACGCGTCGCGCCCGGCGTCGCGCACGCCCGCGGCCACCGCGCGCAGAAAGACGTCGACGCTCACGCTGCCCGAGCACGAGCACGTGACGAGCAGCCCCCCCGGCGCGAGCACGCGCGCGGCCATGGCGTTGAGCTTGCGGTAGTGCCCGGCGGCCTTCTCGACCTCGCGGGCGCTGTGGGCGAGCTTCGGGGGGTCGAGCACCACGAGGTCGAAGCGCTCGCCCCGGTCGGCCATCTGCGAGAGGAGCATCTTCGCGTCGCCGCGCGTGTGGGTGATGGCGCCCGCGAGGCCGTTCTCCTCGGCGATGCGCCGCCCGGCCTCGACGGCGTGCGCCGAGCTCTCGACGGCCACGACCTCGCGCGCGCCTCCCCGCGCGGCCGCGAGGGCGAAGCCGCCCACGTAGCTGAACGCGTCGAGCACGCGTCGGCCCCTCGCGAGCGAGCCCACGAGCGCGCGGTTCTCGCGTTGGTCGAAGTAGTAGCCCGTCTTCTGCCCCCCGCCCGCGGCGCCCGGCGCGGGGACGCGGAAGCGCACCGCCCCCTCGACGAACTCGAGCGCGTCGGAGGGGGGGCCCCGCACGAGCCCGTCGGTGACGGCGAAGCCCTCGCGCTGCTGGTGGCGCTCGGACGAGACCTCGTACACGCGCGTGACGCGGGCGCTCTCGATCACGGCGTCGAGCACGGCGGCCTCGCGGCGCTTCATGCCCGCGGTGCCGAACTGCACGCACGCGGCGTCGCCGAACACGTCGACCACCAGGCCCGCGAGGCCGTCTCCCTCGGCGTTGACGAGCCGGTAGCCCGTGTGGTCGGGCGAGGGGAGCGCGGCCACCTCGCGGCGCCACCTCGCGGCCTCGGCGACGCGCCCGCGCAGAAAGCCCTCGTCGAGCGGTGCGCCCGCGTCGCGCGAGAGCACGCGCACGGGGATGGCGCTCGCGGGCGACCAGTACCCGCGGCCGAGGGATTTGCCCTGCGGGTCGACGACGACGACCTCGTCGCCCGCGGCGGGCGAGCCCTCGGTGCGGGCGACGGCCTGGGCGAAGACCCACGGATGGCCCGCCCAGACGGGCTGCACGAAGCCGGGGCGGAGGTGCACGGTGGCGGTCATCGGGCGCACTCTCTAAGGCACCCGGTGACGTTCGCGCAACGGGTCAGGTGAGGTTGACGGTCTGGACGTTGATGCGCGCGCGGTCGGCCACGCCGAGGCCCAGGGCGCCCGCGGCGTCGATGTAGCGCGGGGGCAGGCCGCGGGCCTGGAGCGAGCCCATGTGGTGCTGCGCGCGGAGCTGGTCGACGATGTCGCTGCCGACGCGGTCGAGCGCCACGGGGTCGGTGCTGATGAGCACGGCCTCGAGCGCCACGCGGTGCTCGGGGCTGTCGCGGGGGCCGCCGTGGTAGACGGCCTTGAAGGCGTCCATGATGTGCAGGCGCGAGCGCGTGCGGATCGCCTCGTGGTTGAAGAGCTCGGCGATCTGCGGCGAGCACAGGTGCCGGTGGAACGCCTCGGGGTTCTTGATCGACCCGTGGGTCATGTTCTTGAGGGCGCCCGTGAAGCCGCAGAGGGAGTGGTCCTTCACGAGGGGCACGCCGATGACCGCGGTGGCCTCGAGGAGGGGCTGCGCGTACCACGTGCGGCCCGAGGCGACGCGCGTCTCCGACGAGAGCCGCGTGCCGTTGTGGCACATGATGCGCACGCCCGGCGGCAACGCCCGCGCGTTCACCCGCGTCGCCGCGAGGAAGCTGTCCCACTGGTCGTAGACGGTGATCTGCGCGGCGGGCACGCCCGCGGCCACGAGGCCCTCGGCGATGGCCTCGACGACCTCTTTGTTCGAGGCCATGTTGCGCAGGCCCAGGCCGTTGACCTTGATCGCGACGCGGTCGTTCGGGTGCACGAACGCGCGCCACGCCTGCGCGAGGTCGTTGCGGCCCGAGAGCTCCATCACGGCGCGGTTGACCATCGCGCGCGCGTCGTCGGGCTTGGGGTAGAGCCCGCCGGGGCGCAGCGAGCCGGGCTTGTTCACCCGCACGACGCGGCCGGGCGTGGTCATGGGCGTGAAGCCCGCGGGGGGCGTCGCGCCGGTGGCCTGCGGGGCGGCGGCGGAGTGGTTCTGCGCGAGCGCCTCTCCGCTCGCGGCGAGCGCGGCGGAGCCTGCGGCCACGCTGCCCAGGAAGTGACGACGGTCGATCGTGCTCATGGCTGGTGCGGTACGGAGTACCACTTCCCCCCGTGCCGCGAAAGTAGCGGCGCGGGGCGGTGGGAAAGTGGCCTTCGGCGCGCGCCCGGGGTAACAGCCTCCCTCGCGTATGCGCAGCACGTGGTACCTGGTCGTCGCGGCGTTCACGGCGGCCTGCTCGGGGGCCCGCTCTCACGTCGACGTCTCGCCCGCGGAGGTGGCCTTCGCCGCCCCGCAGCCCGCTCGCGCCGAGGCCTCGGCCGCGCCCGCGCCCTCGGAGCCCGAGGACACCACCCCCGCGGTGCTCACGCGCGCGCTCCTGCGCCGCGTGGTGGACGCGGGCATCGGGGCGTTCCTCTCGGACGTCGAGCTCTCGCCGGTGCTCGACCGCGGCCGCTTCGTGGGCTTTCGCCTCGACCGCGCGCGGGGGCTGCGCCGCTGGAACGCCGCGGGCGTCGACCTGCGCGCGGGCGACGTGGTCACGCGCGTGAACGGCTCTCCGATCGAGCGCCCCGAGCAGGCGCAGGCGGTGTTCTGGTCGCTCCCCGAGGCGACGGAGCTCGTCGCCGAGGTGCTGCGCGCGGGGGCGCCGGTGACGGTGCGCGTGCCCGTCGTGGCCGACCCGCCCGCGCCCGTCACAGCAGCGCGGTGATGCGCACGCCGACGTCGCCCTCGACGTCGACCAGCTCGCCGCGCGCCACGGGGCGGCCGTTGGCGAGCACCGTCACCGCGTCGCCGACGCGCGCTTCGAAGGTCACCACCTCGCCCGCGCGCCACGCGGCGAGGTCGGCCACGCGCGCGGAGCCGCGGGCGATCTCCACCGAGAGCTGCACGGGCAGCGAGTCGACGGGCGAGGGGGCGTGGGGGGCGGTCGTGGGGTCTTTCATGGCGTGCGTCGTGGGGGAGGGGGTCGCGGTGAGCTCGATCGATCGCGCGTCGCGCAGCCGCGCGGGCCACTCGACGTGGCCCGCCGCGACCAGGGTGACGTCGCCCTCGAGGGCGTGAGGGCCCGCGCGCAGCGCGTCGAGCGCGAGCACCTCGGGCGGCGAGAGCGAGGAGACCTCGGCGGGCGTCCACCACGCGCGCGCGGCGACGAGCGAGAGCGCCACGCTCACGTCGAGCGCGCGCGCGGGCCACGCCGCGGGCGCCTCGGGCGCGCGCAGGAGGAGCCGCGCGTCGGCGAGCACCGTCGCGCGGCCCGAGAGGTCTCCGAGCGAGAGCGCGAAGGGCCACGAGAGCAGGGCGTTCGCGGGGCCGAGGGCGTCGAGCGCGAGCGCGACGTCGTCGGTCACCGCGCGCAGCACGGGCGGCGCGGCGGGGGCGAACGCGCGCGACAGGGCGTGCGAGAGCAGCGCCGAGAGGGCGCCCTCGACCGCGGGCGAGAGCGCGTCGCGCGGCGCGGGGCCGTC
>JBDHVF010000746.1:0-4457 GCA_039809605.1 Polyangiales bacterium
CGCGAAGCCGCGCGTGCCGCAGCGGCCGACGACGGTGCGGATGTTCCCGTCGGCGCCCACCGCGCGCACGCAGGAGTTCTGCGTGTCGGCGATGTACAGCGTGCCGTCGGGCGCGACGTCGATGTCGGTCGGGCCGTTGAGCTGCGCCATCGTGGCGGGGCCTCCGTCGCCCGACGCGCCCGCGGTGCCGTTGCCCGCGAAGGTGGTGACCACCATCGTGCGCATGTCGACGCGGCGGATGACGTTGTTGCCCGTGTCGGCCATGTAGAGGTAGTTGTTCGCCGCGTCGAGCTCGATGCGGCTCGCGGGGGGCGCCGCCTGGCCCACGGGGTTGTTCACGCGCGCCATGAGCGCCGGGCCGTTGTCGCCCGTGTAGCCGCGCATGCCGTCGCCCATCACCGTGGTGATGCGCGCGGGCGACGAGGCATCGTGCGTGTACACGCGGCGGATGCGCTGGTTGGCCTGGTCGGAGATGTACACGTCGCCGTTGTTGGCGAGCGCGACGCCCACGGGCAGGTCGAGCAGCGCGTTGAGCGCGGGCGTGCCCATGTCGGCCGACGGGTCGCTGTCGCCGCCGAAGGAGCGCGCGCCGGTGCCGCAGAGGTCCTCGATCATCGAGCCGGGCATGCCCACGTTGGTGACGCGCTTGATCATGCTGTTGTGCCACGCGGCGATCACCAGCCGGCCCTGCGGGTCGAAGACCATGTGCGTCGGGTGGTTGAGCCGCGTGCGCAGCGCGGGCGTCGGCATGCGCGGCGTGCCCGGCGGCACGGGCGGGTCCTCGCCGTCTTGAAGCTCTCCGGTGCCGGCGATGGTGCGCACGCGGCCGTCGACGCCGAGCTCGCGGATGATGTGGTTGTTCCAGTCGATGTAGTACGCGCGCTGGCCGTCGGGGCCCATGGTGACGTCGATCGGCAGGTACGTGCGGCTCCGGGTGCCGGGCAGCCCGTCGGCGCTCTGGCCCGCCTCGCCCGTGCCGATCACCGTGCAGACGGTGCCCGCCCGCGGGGTGCACGTGACCGCCTCGGGGCGCGGGTCGTTCTGGATGCCGCAGGTGCTCGCGAGGGCCTCTTCGACGGTGCGCACCGAGGCGCAGGGGTCGCCGTCGCCGCAGCCCGCGGCGAGCGCGCACGCGGCGATCGCGTAGCGAATGGTCTTCATGGGGACGCGGGTCATTGCATGGCTCCGCGCAGCTGGATCCTGCGCACGCGGTTGTTCTGGGTGTCGCACACGTAGAGGTCGCCCGCGCGGTCGAACGCGAGTCCGTAGGGCCGCCAGAACTGGGCCATCGCCGCCGGGCCGCGGTCGCCCGCGTAGCCGCGCGAGCCGGTGCCCGCGACCGTGCGCACGACGCCCGTGCGCGGGTCGAAGGTGCGCACGCGGTGGTTGTTCGTGTCGGCGATGTAGAGAAGCCCGTCGGGGCCGAACTCGAGGTCCTGCGGAACGTTGAACGATGCCATGGGCCCGGGGCCGTCGTCGCCGCCGAAGCGGCACATGCCGTCGCCCGCCACCGTCTCGATCATCATCGTCTGGAGGTTGATGCGCCGGATGCGGCAGTTCTCCGAGTCGGCGACGTAGAGGTTGCCGTCGGGCCCGATCGCGAGGCCGCCCTGCGGCTCGGGGTTCTCGCCCGACTGCCAGTTGAAGCGCGCCATCGCGGCGGGGCCTCCGTCGCCCGCGTAGCCGCGCATCCCGTCGCCCGCGATGGTGCTGAGCACGCCCGCCGCGTCGACGCGACGGACCTTCCCGTTGCCCTGATCGAGGATGTAGAGGTTGCCCGCGGCGTCGTAGACGGCCTTGCTCGGCTGCTTGAGCCGCACCATCGGGTCGGTCCACTGCAGGCCGTCGCCCTGCGCGCCGGGGCCGCGGCCCATGAGCACGTACACGCGCCCGGTCGCGGGGTCGTAGCGACGGAGCTTGTGGTTGTGCCACGCGACCAGAAGCATCCGCCCGTCGCGCATGAAGATCATGTCAGTGGGGTGGTTGAGCGACACCGTGGTGCCGGGCGCGCCGGGCTCCATCAGGTCGCCGTTGTCGGCCGGGCCGTCGCCGGGCAGGTCGGTGCCGATGACCGTCTCGAAGGTGCCGTTCGAGGTCACGCGCCGCACGCGGTGGTTGTTCCAGTCGAGCACGTAGGGCGTGCCGTCGGGGGCGAACTCCATGTCCATCGGCCACTGGAGCGCCGACTCGCGCACGGGGCGGCCGTCGCCGTTGAAGCCCCCGGTGCCGTTGCCGTAGACGGTGCAGATGGTGCCGCGCGCGTCGGGGCACGCGGTGACCTCGGGCGGCGTGACGATGTCGCGCATCGGCGCGACGCCCGCCGTGCCGAAGCGGTACACGATGCCGTCGGTGAGCGGCGACGCCTGCGTCTGCCCCCCCACCGCCCACACCGCCCCGGTGCCCGGCTCGACCCACACCGCGTGGAACTCGAGCTCGGTGCGAGGCGGCCGCGCGACCGCGCGCCACGTCCCCTCGTGCCGCACGTAGACCGAGCCCTGCGCGCCGACGGCGAGGCCCACGCCCGACGGGGGAACGTGCACGCCCGCGAGGCGCGGCGCGCCGTCGAGCTCCACCTGGCGCCACGTGGTGCCCTGGCCTTCGAGCAGGATGCCCGACGCGTTGCCGCCCACCGCCACGTGCATCGCCCCGGCGCCGTGCACGGTGAAGAGCGGCCCGCGCGCCGTCGTGGGGATGGTGACCTGCGCCCACGCGCGGCCGTCGTAGTGGAGCGTCGTGCCGTTGCTGCCCACCACCCACGCGTCGTTGGCCGACGCGCCCCACACCTTGTAGAGGATCACCTGCGACCCGAGGCCGTTCGGCAGGGCGACGTCGCTCCACGCGCGGCCGTCGTAGTGCCAGAGCACGCCGGTGCTCGCGTTCACGTCGCCGCCCACGGTCCACACGTCGCTCGCCGACGTGCCCCACACGCCGAAGAGGGTCTGCGCGCCCGGCGTGGTCATGCGCTCCGCGCGCCCGGTGGTGGGGTCGTAGCGCAACACCGTGCCGCCCGTTCCCACCATGAACACCGCGTCGGGCGCGACGCCGTGCACCCACCAGAGCGTGCCGTCGCGCATCCCCGTGTTGAGCCGCGACCAGCGCTGCCCGTCGAAGTGCAGCGCGTACGGACCCGACCCGTCGAGCGCGTCGGCGCCCACGACGTACACGTCGCGCGACGAGGTGCCCCAGACCGACAGCGCCGCGCCGGGCAGCTCTGACAGCATGGTCTGCCATGCGTAGGTCGGAGGCGGGTCTTCGCCACAACCCGGCACACTCCCCGCGCCGAGCGTGACGACGAGCGCCACGAGTGATCCTCTTGTAAGCAGGCGTTTCATATCCCTCGAATGCATGTCCGTGGCACCCTCCGTCGGCGTGACAGATTGCAGCGCCCGTTCCAACCCGCGACCAGCCGACGTGGCGCATCGTATGTGGATGCCTCCCCACTGCACAGAGCCCTCGTTGCGAAATCGCGCCCCCCTCGTGGCGCTCTCGCTCGTCGCGTCGCTGCTCGCGGCGCCGTCGCAGGCGGCCGCCAACGGACGCTTTCCGAGCTCTCAGTACGCGATCGTGGGCCCCGGGCGCGGCGACGACCTCATCGCGGTGCGCGCGACCTTCGGCCTCGTGGTGAGCGACGACGGCGGCCAGCGGTTTCGCTTCCTGTGCGAAGAGGCCTTCGGCTACCGCGACGGCTACGACCCGCCGCTCGCCTGGACGGCCGACGGCACGCTGCTCGTCGGCGTCGAAGACGGCTTGCAAGCGACGCGCGACCTCTGCGACCCGGCGCGACGTCGCGAGCTCGACGGGCAGTACGTGGTCGACCTCGCGACCGACCCCCTGGGCCGCGTGGTGCTCGCCGCGGCGCGCTCGCGCGACGCAGACCCCGTGATGCGCGTGGCCCGCTCCGACGACGGGGGCGCCACCTTCGACCTGCCGCGCGACGGGCTCCCTTCGATGGCGCCGCTCACCGTCGACATCGCGCCCTCGGACGCGACGCGCGCGTACGCGTCGGCCCTCGCCGACCCCAACGGCGCGGGCGACCCGGTGCTGCTCCGCAGCGACGACGGCGGGCGCTCGTGGAGGCGCACGCGCGCGGTCTTCCCCGGCCTCGGCGAGGTGTACGTGTCGGGCGTCGACCCGATGCGCGCCGACGTGCTCTACGCGCGAGGCCGCCCTCGCTCGCTCGGCGACGCGGCGGCGCCCGACCCCGGCAGCGCGCTCCTGGTGAGCGAAGACGGGGGTGAGAGCTTCCGCGAGCTCGCGCGCACCGCGGGGCCCATGACGGGCTTCGCGCTCTCGGGCGACGGCGCGCGCGTGTGGATCGGCGGCTCCGACGCGCGCGACGCGCTGCGGGTGAGCGAGCGGGGCGGCGCGTTTCGCACGGTGTCAGACGCGCCCGTGGGGTGCCTGCGCTGGCACGCGGGCTCGCTCTACGCGTGCGAGGTGCTCGGCGCGGGCGGCGC
>JBDHVF010000747.1:0-4455 GCA_039809605.1 Polyangiales bacterium
CGCGCCTCCCGCTCGCACGCTTCCTTCGCGGCCCTGGCGGCTTCGCGGTCGTGCGCGTCGAGGGCCTTGTCCCATCGCCCCACGGAGACCTTCGCGGCCTTGAGCGCGGCGCGCAGGGCCGCGAACGCGTGCGGGTCGCCCGCGCGCAGGGCCGCGGCCTCGCGCACCACGTCGGCCGTGAACGCGACGGGCTCCCCCTCTGCGCGCACGCGCTCCGCGAGGCCGTCGAGGTCGGCGGGCGCGCCGTCGCGCTCGGCGCTGCGTCGCATGTCCTTCACCAGCGCCGCGGCGTCGTCGCCTGCGTGCTCCTCGATGCCGTCGGGCGCGGGGTCGTGGTGCTCGTGATCGTTGTGGTTCATCGTCCGCTCCGTTCAGAAGGGCTTGTCGGCCGGGAGCCCCGCGCGCGCCGCCGCGAGGTCTGCGAGCGCGATGTCTACGTCTTCGGGCGCGAGCTCCCCCGCCGCGAGCGCGTCGGCCGCCCCGCGAAGCCCGAAGCAGACGGCGGAGAGGGTGTCGAGGGCGCCCGCGGAGATGAAGGTCTGCGCGATGTCGTGGGCGCCGCGCTCCCCGAGGATCGCCGCCCGCGTCGCGTCGTTCGCGTTGCCGTGCGAGCACGCCGTGAGGTACGCGCTCGCGACGGCGCGGAGGTCGCGCAGGTAGGCGTCGAAGTGCTCGGCGGCGTCGCTCGGCGCGTCGAGGGCGCCGAGGATCGCCGCGAGCATCGCGCGGCGGCTGGTGGTGTCGTCGGTGGTCATGCTGTCTCCGTTCGGTTGTCGGTGGAGCGCGCGAGGTCGCGCGCGAGGTAGTCATCGAGGCCCTTGAACTTCGGGGGCCACGTCCAGACGCGCGCCTCGAGCCCCGCGCGGCGCAGCTCAGACACGACGCAATCGAGCGCGCGGGCGACGTAGCGGTTGCAGCGCGCGTCCATGTCGAGCGCCACGGCCACGACGGGCGCGCCCCACGCTTCCGCGAGGTCGACGCCCGCGGCCCACGCGCCCACGCCGGGAATCGACACCACGGGTTCGCCGAGGAGCGCGGTGCTGATATCGGACTTGAGCTCCCCTTCCGTGATCACCAGTCGGCGCGAGGTCTCGCGCATCGCGCGCGCCGCGGCCGGGACGTGTACCGCGCACGCGGCCGACGGCCCCGCGAGGTCGACGAAGGGGCCGACCTGCTCGCGCCTCGCGGCGCTGCTCACGTACACGTAGCGGTTGCCCCCCTCGGCGACCTCGCGACGGCGCACCTTGAGTGCCACCACGCGGCCCTCGAGGTCGCGCACCGGGATCAACACCCCGTCGGCCGCGCGCCAGTGCCACCAGCCGCGCGACGGGTCTTCGCCGCTCCGGTGGCGCCACACGATGCCGGGCACGCGCCGCGCGAGGTCTTCGCCGAGGTCGGCCACGACCGCGCGGGCGACCTGCGCGGGCCGCGCGCTGCGCGCCGAGCGGTACGCGTTCGCGGCGATCGCCCTCGCGTCGAGGCCCCGCGAGAGCAGCCCGGCGCGGTCGTTCGCGTAGAGCGAGAGCTGCGCGAGGATGATGCTGTGCGCGCGGTGGAGCACGTCAGCGGGCGCGCGCTCGACGGTGGGGGGCGGCGCGGGGTGCAGCTCGCGACGGGGCGTCCGGGGCCCGCCGTCGGGGCGGTGCACGTAGAACGTCACCCTGTTGCGGTTGACCCTCTCGCGCTCCGAGGCGACGCGCTTGCAGAGCACCGCCGAGCCGTCGCGCGAGACCTGGCACCACGAGTCGGAGCCGCACACCGGGCAGCGGTGGCGCGGCGACACGTCGATCCAGTCGGCGCCGCCGCGGGCGCTGACCGATCGCGCGAACGCGCCCCCGTACGCTTCCTTCATGCGAGACACGAGGCACCTCGCTTCGCGGACGCGCGACGGTCGGCGGGACAGCACGCGTAGAGCGGCCTGCACCCGCTCGCGTGACAGGTCGCGCACCGCAGGAGCGCGCCGTGCGGCACGGGCAGGAGCGGCACCCGAGCGGACCGCGCGCAGCGCCGACACGCGCAGCGGTGGTCCTCGGAGCATGGCGGCGGAGCGCCCCTCATCGGCGATCCCTCCCACGCGTCGCGCGCTCGAGGATCTGCCGCGCCCTCGCGCGGGTCACTTCGTCGACCTGCTCGGCGGCCTCGCGGTCCTCGGGGCTCACGACGTGGCGCGATCCGGGCCGCGGCGGCGGGCGGCGCATGAGCTCGGCGCGCTGCTCCGCGAGGATCTCGCGCACGACACCGACGGTGCGCGCCATGAAGCGTTGCACGAGCAGGTCATCGCCCGCGCCGCCGTCGTTCCCTTGCCTACGCACGGTCGCCCCCGAACGCGAGGAGCTCGCAGAGGGCGGGACCCGAAACGCGGGCGCCCTCGGGGGCGCCGGGCAGACGGGCCAGCGTGGCGCGCAGCGGCGCCGTGTGCGGGGTGGTGTCTCTGCGCGCAGGGGTGCGCCCTCGCGCGCGCTTGCCGCTTGCGCGGTCAGCGTGTACGTTCATCATGTCTCCGGGGGTCGCGTTCCTTGTCGAGAGGGCGGCGCGACCGTCTATGCCCGGTGTGTCTCTACCCGCCCTCGCGCGCCGGGCCGCGCGGAGCGGTACGCGTCACGCGGCGGCGTTCTCCTGCGGAAGCAGGTGCGCGAGCCCGAGGTCTCGGGCCGCGGCGTCGACCAGCGCAGCCGTCGCACGGCGGCACGGGCGACCGTCGAGGCGGTTCTGCACCGCCGACGCGCTGCACTTCGAACGCGCCGAAAGTTCGATCACGTGGTGCCACTGGTAGCGCTTCGGTTTCATCGCGAGACCGAGCAGAGCACGCGGCATGGAACTCCCGCCACGCGCAACACAGCGCTTGTGTCGCGAGTCGTCGCGAAGCCCCTTGATCTGCGGTGAATCGACGCGAGCTTGCGCAATGACGGCGATGCGTCACGATCACATTTGCGCTGGAATTCCAGGTGATTCGCTCCGCCCGCGCTCCCATCGCGAGCACGGCCGCCACCACCAGCGCGTACGCGATGCACGCGAGGGCGTCGACGGCGGCCGTGTCGCGAGGGTGCTTCACGCCGCGTCGTCCTTCACGTCGACCGTCTCGGCGAACACGTCGAGCGCGTCGGCCGACGCGCGCAGCGCCTCCGCTGCGGCCCGCGCCTCGCGGCGCAGGGCGTCGGCCGTGTACGCGTCGCCGCCCCGGCTGCTCATGCGCGCGTCGTCCTCGCGCGAGAGGCGCTTCGCCTCGGCCGCGGCGACCGTCGCGAGCTCCGCCGCGAGGTCGAGCGCGTGGCGCTCCGGGTGCTCGCCGATCGCCGCGGTGACGCAGCAGGTCATGTACGCGAGCTCCGCGCGGTCGCCCCGCACGCCCTGCTCCGTGAGAAGGTCGCCGGCGATCTTCGCGACGGCGATCGTGCGTGCCGAGAGGTCGCCTCGCTCGACGGCCTCGACGCGGCCCGCGGGCTGCGCGTCGGCGAACGGGTCGACCCGCGTGTCGAGCGCCGCCTCCAGCCCCGGCGCCGCGCCTCCGTCGAAGCCCTCGGGGATGGGGAGCAGCGCGCGCAGCGCCCCCGCCGCGCGGCCTGCGAGCGTGGCCGCGTCGAGCGCCAGCGCCATGTGCGCGGGGCAGTCGCCCGTGTCGCCGGGCGTTTCGAGCGCGTCGAGCACCTTGCGCTGCGTGAGCGCGCCGAGCGTGGCGAGCACATGCGCGAGGTCGCCCGCGCCGCCGCGCCCGCTGGTGAGCCGCGCGAGGTCGGGCGCGAGGTGCGCCGCGTGCTGGTCGTACGTGTCGGGCGCCCACGCGTGGAGCAGCCCGGCCACGCCACGCACGAGGCCGCGGAGGCCGCTCCCCTGGCCCGCGTCGAGGCTCACCCGCACGACGGGGTGGGGCCTCGCGGCGGCGGTCTGCTCGGCGCGCGCATCCTCGAGGTCGCCGAGCGCCCGCGCGACATCGCCCGCGCCGACGACGCCCCGCGCAGCGCCGCGCGCCGCGTCGTAGGCACCCGCGCAAAACCACGTAGCGCAGAGCGATTCCGCATGACGATCCGCGCCCATGGGCAGCGCGGCGAGCATCGCCGCCGTGGCCGCGTCGCCGAGGGCATCGGCGGTCTCCTGCGCGGCCTCGGCCTCGCTCGGCGCGGCGTCGACCACGAGGCGCACGGCCGCCGCGAGCGCGCGGAGCCACACCACCAGCGCGGCGAGCACGGTCGCACGGGCCGCGGGCGTGAGCGCGGAGAGGATCGCCCGCACGAGGTCGCGGCGGTCGGTGTCGAGGGCGTCGACGACGGGCGCGGACGTGGTAGCGTCGTCGGCGGTCGGAGCGGTGCTCTGGTGGGCGTTCGGCTACAGCCTTGCCTTTTCCGGTGATGGCTCGCTGCTTGGCGGGCTGGACCGCATTGCGTTGCGCGGGATCGGGCTGGACACGACAATTCCGGTCGCCAGCAGCATCCCGGAAGCGCTGTTCATGCTCTATCAGAT
>JBDHVF010000748.1:0-4447 GCA_039809605.1 Polyangiales bacterium
GGGGCTCCGCGAGGTGCGCGACAGCGTTGGGTGGGGGGACACGTCGCACACGCGAAAGCGGCAAGCTTGACGTGAAGTTGGCATGAGAGCGTCGCACCGTCGCAGAAGAGCGCTCGCGCTCACCTCACGTCGACGAACGCCGGGCCGCGCTCGGGGCCGCTCGGCCACGCGCGCACCACCACGAGCGACCCCGCGGGCAGCGGCGCGGTCTGCGCCTGCTGCGCGCCCACCGGGTAGCACGTGCGCCCGCCCGACGCGCCCTCGAGCGACGCCAGAAAGCCCTGCGGCGACGAGAGCAGCGCGCTGCGACCGCGCGGGCACACGAGCACCCGCACGTCGACGCCGTCGCTCGCGCGGCAGTCGAAGGGCGCCTGCTCGCCCGTCGCGGTGCTCATCGTCACGCGCTGCGACGAGGCCACCACCTGCGACGCGCGCGCGGGCACGGCCGCCGCCTCGACCCTCACCGTGCGCGCGCCCGCGCCGTCGCCCGTCGCGCGCAGCACGTAGGTGCCCGGCTCGAGGATCGCCGCGCCCGTGCGCGTTCCCATGGCGCAGAGGCCGTCGACGGTCTCGAGCACCGCGCCGCGGTTGGCGCCGAAGAGCTGCGCGCCGCCCTCGGTCGTCGAGAGCACCACCGCGGTGCGCGTCGCGACCTGCACGGTCACCTCTTCGTGCGACGAAGCCCCCGCGACGGAGAAGGGCGCGGCGCACGGGTTCGCGGCCGCGTCGGCGAGGCGCCACTCGGTCACGCCGGGCGTGAGCGACACCGCGCGCAGCGGCGTGCACGCGGCGGGCGCGGGGCAGACGCTGCGCGCGACGCCGGAGTTCGGCGCGTTGTCGACCACGCCGTCGCAGTCGTTGTCGACGCCGTCGCAGGTCTCGGGCACGCGGCGGTTCATGTCGGGCTGGCACTGGAGCGCGCGGCCGTTCTGGCACCTCGGCACCGTGACCATGCAGGCGCCGACGCCGCACGACTGCGTGCCCGTGTCGGTGCACGCGAGGTTGGCCGTCTGCGCCGCGCCGAGCGCGCTCACGGGCACCACGAACGTGGGCGCGGTCGCGGGTCGCGCGGCGACGGGCGCGGCGGCGGGCGTCACGGCGCCGATCGAGGGCGCGCGCACGGTGCGAATGCGACGGCGCGGCTGCGCGAGCGCGGGGCTCGCGGAGGCCACGACGAGGAGCGAGAGGGCGAGCCAGTGGGCGCGTTGCTTCATGAGTGACTCCGTGGTTGTGAGCGCGTTGCGCAGGCGAACAGACGGGGCGCACCGGAGGCTTCTTCAACGCGCCGCCGAGGCGGGCGGGTCAGCCCGCGTAGGGCTCGATCTCGATGCTCATGGGGCTGACGCCCCAGATCTCGCTCGCGTACTCGCGGATCGTGCGGTCAGACGAGAAGCGGCCCATGTGCGCGACGTTGAGGATCGCCATGCGGGTCCAGCGCTCGGGGTCGCGCCACGCGGCGTCGACGCGGCGCTGCGCCTCGGCGGCGGCGGCGTAGTCGGCGAGCACGAGGTACGGGTCGTGGTCGAGCAGCGAGTCGACGAGGGGGCGGAACATCCCGGGGTCGCCCACCGAGAAGTGGCCCGCGGCGATGAGGTCGAGCACCTCGCGCAGCTCGGGGTTCTGCTCGTAGTACGTCCGGGGGTTGTAGCCGCGCGCGTGGATCTCCTTCACCTCCTCGGCGGTGTGGCCGAAGAGGAAGAAGTTCTCGGGCCCCACGGCCTCGCGGATCTCGATGTTGGCGCCGTCGAGCGTGCCGATGGTGAGCGCGCCGTTGAGGGCGAACTTCATGTTGCCCGTGCCCGAGGCTTCTTTGCCCGCGGTCGAGATCTGCTCCGAGAGGTCGGCCGCGGGGATCACCCGCTCGGCCATCGAGACGCTGTAGTTGGGCAGGAAGAGCACCTTGAGGCCCGGCACCTGCGGGTCGTGGTTGATCACCTCGGAGAGCGCGGTGATGAAGCGGATGATGAGCTTCGCGGCGGCGTACGCGGGCGCGGCCTTGCCGCCGAAGAGCACCGTGCGCGGCACGGTGAACGACGCGGGGTCGCGCTTGGCGCGGAGGTACATGCCCACCACGTGCAGCGCGTCGAGGAGCTGGCGCTTGTACTCGTGGATGCGCTTGACCTGCACGTCGAACAGCGACGCGGGGTCGACCGTGAGGCCGTAGTCCTTGCGGATGCGCGCGGCGAGGGCGCGCTTGTTGGCGCGCTTCACGTCGGCGAAGCGCGCGCGGAACGACGCGTCGTCGGCGAAGTGCGCGAGGCCCCCGAGGCGGTCGAGGTCGGCCACCCAGCCCTCGCCGAGCGCGTCGGTGAGCAGCGACGAGAGCCCGGGGTTGCACGACAGCACCCAGCGCCGCGGCGTCACCCCGTTGGTCTTGTTGGTGAACTTCTCGGGCGTGAGGTCGGCGAAGTCGTGCAGCACGTCGCGCTTGAGGAGCTCGGAGTGCAGCGCCGCGACGCCGTTGACCTTGTGCGAGCCCACCGTGGCGAGCAGGGCCATGCGCACCTGGCGCTCGTGGCCCTCCTCGATGATCGACATGCGCCACGTGCGGCCGTGGTCGCCGGGCCAGCGGTTCATCACCGCGCGCAGGTGCCGCGCGTTGATCTCGTAGATGATCTGCATGTGCCGCGGCAGGAGCCTCTCGAAGAGCGACACGGGCCAGCGCTCGAGGGCCTCGGCCAGCAGCGTGTGGTTGGTGTACCCGCACGTGCGAACGGTGATCTCCCACGCCTCCTCCCAGCCGAGGGCGTGGTCGTCCATGAGCACGCGCATGAGCTCGGCGACGGCCACCGCGGGGTGCGTGTCGTTGAGCTGGATCGCCACCTTCTCGGGGAACAGATCGAAGGTCGAGTGCCGCGCGCGGTAGCGCCGCACGATGTCTGCCACGGCGCACGCGACGAAGAAGTACTGCTGCTTGAGGCGCAGCTCGCGCCCCGCCCACGAGCTGTCGCTCGGGTAGAGCACCTTCGAGATGGTCTCCGAGGCGTTCTTCTCCTCGACCGCGCGCACGTAGTCGCCGCGGTTGAAGGTGTACAGGTCGAACTCCGAGCTCGCGCGCGCCTGCCAGAGCCGCAGGGTGTTGACCGTGTTGGTGCCGTAGCCCGCGATGGGCGTGTCGTAGGGCACCCCCACCACCTGGGTGCCGTCGACCCAGCGCGAGCGCCAGCGGCCGTGGTCGTCGCGGTACTCCTCGCTGCGGCCGTAGAAGCGCACGGGCACGGCGTACTCGGGGCGAATGAACTCCCAGGGGTTGCCGAACTTCAGCCACTCGTCGGGGCGCTCGACCTGCTGCCCGCCCTCGATGCGCTGCTCGAAGATGCCGAACTCGTAGCGGATCCCGTAGCCGTACGCGGGGTACCCCATGGTCGCGAGCGAGTCGAGGAAGCACGCCGCGAGGCGCCCCAGGCCGCCGTTGCCCAGGCCGGGCTCGGGCTCGGTCTCGATCACGTCGGCGAGGTCGAGCCCGAGGTCCGCGAGCACGCGGGCCAGCGTCTCGTAGGTGCCCGTGTTCAAGAGGTTGTTGCGCAGCGCGCGCCCGAGGAGGAACTCGGCCGAGAGGTAGTACACCCGCTTGGGGTCGGCGCGGCTGTACTCCTCCTGCGTGGCCGACCAGCGGTGCACGAGCCGGTCGCGCAGCGCGAGCGCGAGGCTCGTGTAGCGGTCGAGCGCCGTGGCCATGTGCGGGAGCTTGCCCTGGGAGAAGTTCACGTGGTCGAGAAAGGCCCGCCGCAGCCCCTCGGGCTTCATGCTCGTGCGGTCGTCTTCGATCACCACCCGGACGCGGTCGCTGGTCGTCATGGAACCTCTCGCACCTCTCGTTGACCCGCACTTGTACCGCAGGCGATCCCCACGCACGACGGGGGATTTCACCCCCCCAAGCAGACGATTTTCGGGTATGAATCGCCGCGCCGAACCGTACGTCTCGGGCGGCGGTGCCGGCGCGGGGCTCACTCCCTACCGAGCGCAGCGCCACTCCATCAAACCGTTTCGCAGTCGAGGAGAATCTTCATGAACACGTCCAGGGTGATGAGCATCGTCGGCCTCGTCGGCGCGCTCGCGGTGTCGGGCTACGGCAGCCAGGTGACCGCGCAGGGCCAGCTCACGATCGGCGGCAGCCGCGCCAACTTCGGCAAGCGCACGATCCGCTCGGGCTTCGTGCCCGACCCCATCCGCGTGCGCGTGACGTCCGGCGGCTCGCTCGACGCGTCGACGATGGGCCTCGGCACCGGCTGTCGCGGCTTCGTCACGCAGCGCCCCGACTACATCGTCAACCTCCGCAGCGCCTCGCCCATGCTGCGCTTCTACGTCGTCGCGAGCGGCGACACGACGCTCGTCATCAACGGCGCCGACGGCCAGTGGCACTGCAACGACGATTCGAACGGCGGCACCAACCCGATGGTCGACATCTCGAACGCGGGCACCGGCCAGTACGACATCTGGGTGGGCA
>JBDHVF010000749.1:0-4435 GCA_039809605.1 Polyangiales bacterium
GCCCGACCCGCGGGCGGTCTCCGAGCGCCTCGACTGCGACGAGGTCGACCGGGTGCGCGCGGGCTTCGCCGACGTGCTCGGGCGCCTCGCCGCCTCGCTCGAGCAGTCGCGCCGCTTCGCCGCGAACGCCGCCCACGAGATGCGCACGCCGCTCACGGCCCTGCGCGCGGAGCTCGAGCTCGCGCACGAGGGCGCCGCGGACCCGGGCACCCGCGCGTCGCTCGGGAGGGCGCGCCGCCACGTCGACGCGCTCGCCCGGAGGCTCGAGCGCGTGCTGGTGCTGGCGATGCCCGACCGCGACCGGGCCGCGCGCGCGGAGCCGGTGTCGCTCGACCTCGTGGCGCGCGACGCCGTCGCGTCGCTCGCCGCCTCGCAGCGCGCGCGCGTGGCGGTCGAGACCGACGCCGAGGGGCTGGTGCGCGGCGACGCGGCGCTGCTGCTGATGGCCGTGGAGAACGCCGTCGACAACGCGCTGAAGTTCAGCGACGGCCCCGTGCGGGTGCGCGTCGACGAGGGCGCGGCGACGGTGTCGCTGCGGGTGCGCGACGAGGGGCCGGGCGTGCCCGAGGGCGAGCGGGAGCGGGTGTTCGAGCCCTTTCATCGCCTGCCGGGCGCGCGCGCGTCGACCGACGGGATGGGCCTGGGGCTCGCGCTGATCGCCCACGTCGCGCGCATCTCGGGCGGCCGCGCGGCCTTCGAAGCGGTCGAGCGCGGGGCGTGCCTCTGCGTCGAGCTCCCGGGGATCGTGGGCGGGGGGGAGCGCTCCGACCCGTGAGCGGCCTTCACCCTTCGCCGAGGCCGAAGGTCACCGCGAGCGACGGCAGCGCCACGAGGTTCAGGAACTTCGACAGCGCGATGCCCCCGAGCACGGCCAGCGCGAGGGGCCGCAGCACGTCGGCGCCCGCGCCGACGCCGAGCGCGAGCGGCAGCACGCCGAAGAGCGTCGCCGTGGTGGTGAGCATGATGGGCCGGATGCGCCGCCGGCCCGCCTCGACCACGGCGCTCACGGGGTCGGCGCCGCGGGCCGCCTGCTGCTGCGCGACCTCGAGCAGCAGGATGCCCGACTTCACCTCGAGCCCCACGAGCAGCACGAAGCCCATGAGCGACGAGACGTTGAGCGGCGTCGCGGTGAGCCACAGCGTCACGAGCGCGCCCGCGACGGCGAAGGGCGTCGTCGCCAGCACCGCGAGCGAGGGCCTCACCCTTCGGAACTGGAGCGTCAGCACCAGCAGGGTGAGGAGCGCGCCCCCGAGCGCCACCGCCGCGAGGTTGCGGAACGCCTCGCGCTGCGACGCCTGCTGCCCGCCGAGCTCGACGCGGTAGCCCCTGGGCACGCGCAGCCCCGCGAGCGCGCGGCGCACGTCGCGGTCGACGCTCCCGAGGTCACGGCCTTCGAGCTCCGCGGTGACGGTGACCACGGGCTGCAGGTCTTCGTGGAACACCTCGCTCGGCACGAGCGCGTGGCGGAGCGAGGCCACCGAGCCGAGCGCCACGCCGCCGGGCAGCGCGTCGGCGGCGACGGGCGTCGCGAGCAGCCGCTCGGGCGCGTAGCGGACCGCGTCGGGGTAGCGCACGCGGATCGGCACGAGCCGGTCGAAGCGCCGGAGCGCGCCGGCCGGCTGGCCCGTGACCGCGAGCGAGAGCGTGTCGAGCACCTCCTGCGGCGAGCGGCGCAGGCGCGCGGCGGCGCCTCGATCGACCGAGAACACGTCGGAGCGCAGCGGGGGCTCGACGCCGCCGTAGAGGTCCGCGAGGCCCGGCACGTGTTCGAGCCGGCGGGTGACCTCCTGGGAGAGCGAGGTGAGCACGGCGGGGTCCTCGCCGAAGAGCTTGACCTCCACGGGGCGCGGCGCGCCCGACAGGTCGTTGAGCACGTCCTGGAGCACCTGGATGAACTCGGTCCTCGCCTCGGGGACCTCCGCGGCCACGCGGCGGCGGGCGTCCTCGATCACCTCCTCGGTCGAGCGACGGCGGTCCGCGCGCAGGCGCACCATGATGTCTCCGCGGTAGCCCGTGGTGGCCGCGGCGGGGCCGAGCTCGGCGCCCGTGCGCCGGGAGTACGTCGCCACCTCGGGCGTCGCGCGCAGCACGCGCTCCAGGGCCTTCGCCGTCGCCTCCGTCTCGCGCAGCGACGTGCCCGCGGGGCGGAAGTAGTCGAGCACGAACGCCCCCTCGTCCATCGCCGGGAGGAAGCCGCTCGGCACCCGCGGCGCGAGCAGCGCGCTCGCCGCCACGGACGCCGCGAGGAGCGCGAGGCCGACCCAGCGCCGGCGGGCGCCCCACGCGGCGAGCCTCGCGTAGAAGGCATCGAGGCGCGACGCGCGCCGCTCGCCCGCGCGCCTCGTGAAGAGCCGCCAGGCCACCGCGGGCACGGCCGTGAGCGACACCACGAGCGAGAGCACCACCGCGGCCGAGAGGGTGCCCGCGAGCGCGCCGAAGAAGCTGCCGACGAGCCCCTCGACGAACGCGAGGGGCACGAACACCACCACCGTGGTGGCGGTGGTGCCGAGCACCGCGGCGGCCAGGTCGTCGGTGCCGCGCCGCGCGGCCTCGCGGGGCTCGAGGCCGTCTTCGATGTGGCGCGCGATGGCCTCGACGACGATGATGGCGTCGTCGATCACCAGGCCCACGGCCACGGCCATGCCGCCGAGCGACATGATGTTGAGGCTCTGCCCGAGCGCCCGCATCACGAGGAACGTCGCCGCCAGCACCGCGGGCACCACGGCCGCCGCGACGACCCCCGCGCGCGCGTCACGGAGCGACAGCCCCAGCACGAGGAGGCACAGCAGCACCCCGAGCGCGATCGCGTCGCGCACGCTCGCGACGCTCTCGTCGACGAGCGACGCCTGGTCGTACACGGGCGTGAGCGTCACGCCCCGCGGGAGCGCGCGCGCCACGTCGCGGGCCGCCACGCGCACCGCCGCGACCACGGCCGCGGTGCTCGCCCCCTCGGCGCGCGACACCGAGAGGAGCACCGTCTCGCCGCCGGGTCCGCCCACGCGCGCCTGACGATCGGCGTGGCCGTCGACCACGCGCGCGACGCTCCCGAGGGCCACGGTGGCCCCGCCGACCCCGGTGGCGACGGGCACCTCGGCGATGTCGTCGAGGCCTCGGGGCTCGGACGACACCATCGCCGCGGCGCTCTGCTCGGGCAGCTCGAAGCGCCCCGCGGCTGCGAGCGTGAGGCGCTCGCGCAGGCGCAGGGCCACGTCGGTGGGCCGCAGGCGCAGGCCCGCGACGCGCTCGGGGTCGACGAGCACCTCGACCTCGCGCTGGTCGCCGCCGAGCACGCGCACCTGGCCGACGCCGGGCACGCGCGCGAGGGCGGGGCGCACCACGAGGTCGGCCGCGTCGCGGAGGTCCCGCGGGTCGACGCGCCCCGTGAGGTTGAAGGTCACCACCGGGAAGGCGACGGGCGTCAGGCGCTCGGCCTCGAACTCCAGGCCGGGCGGGAGCGTGTTGCGCGTCGTGGCGACCTGCGCCTGCACGAACTGGAGCGCGCGCCACATGTCGGTGCCGGCGGCGAAGGTGAGCGAGACCTCCGCGGCGCCGCGGACGGTGCGCGAGCGCACGCGCTCGACGCCGAGCGTGGTGGCGAGCGCCTGCTCGAGGGGTCGGGTGACCGTGCTCTGGAACACGTCGGGCGGCGCGTCGCCCCCGCGCGCCACGACCACGACGCGGGGGAAGTCGACCTCGGGGTAGATCCCCGCGGGCAGCCCCGCGGCCGCGTACACCCCGCCGATCGCCGCGAGCAGCACCGCGAGCAGCACGAACGCGCGCTGCCGGATCGCCCAGGCCCCGACGCTCACGGCCGCTCCCGCAGCGCGGCGCCGTCTTCGAGGCCCGCGGGGTGATCGGCGACGACGCGGTCGCCCGCGACGAGGCCCTCGACCACCAGCGCGCGCCCCTCGTCGGTCGCGCCGACGCGCACCTCGCGGGCCTGCGCCTTGCGCTCGACGCAGAGCACCACCTGGGCGCGCTCGCCGTCGCGCTCCCGCAGCGCCGACGCGGGCACCGTGAGGGCGCCCTCGCGCTCGGCCTCGGCCACGCGCGCCACGCCCGTGAGACCCACGGGCAGCGCGCGCGGGGGGGCGGGGCGCAGCCACACGGTGCCGACGCCCGTCGCCGGGTCGACCGCGATCGCGACGCGCTCGACGCGCGCGCCCCACGGCGCGGCTTCGAACGACCCCACGGTGAGCGTGGCGGCCTGCCCGGCGCGCACGGCCACGAGGTCGTCGCCGACGGCGTTGGCGGCGAACGCGACGGCCGAGGGGTCGCCCACCTCGACGACGGGCGTGGCGGGTGTGCCGTCGACGAGCTCCCCGGCGCCGCGCAGCACGCGGAGCACCACGCCCGCGAGGGGCGCGACGAGGCGCGTGCGCGAGAGCTCGCGGCGCACCTGCGAGGCCGCGCCCACGCGCTGCGCGAGCGTCGC